>NZ_MAEY01000014.1:0-258064 GCF_002013745.1 Mycobacterium sp. D16Q16 | reverse complement strand
CCCACTCTGAGTCGCCGTTCCTGACGGCCGCCGGCCATCAGACCGTCGGCATACTCAGCTGCGCGAGCAGCGATTTGAGCTTCCCACGCTCCTCGTCTGTCAGAGCGACCGTTACTCGATGCTCCGCGCACGCGACTTCTTGGCGGGCCGTGTCAAGACGCTGCAGCCCTTGCCGGGTGAGGGAGGCGGGTAATGTCCGGCCCTGTTCCGCGGACATTGGCCGCGTGACAAGCCCCTCGTCCTGAAGCTGCTGCAGCACATCACACATCGCCTGTCTGCTCACGCGCGCCGTACGGGCGAGCTGAGAGTTCGACGAACCGGGGGCCGCGTGCAGAATCTGCATACAGAGGAAGGCCGAGAGGGATAAGCCGAGGGGTTCCAACCCGGCCGCCGCCTGCCGCTGCAATAGTGCCGCGGTGCGGGTGAGTAGATAACCGAGGGGAACCTCCGGTACGCCGTTATCCACCGATGCCATCGGAGGACCTACTCGTCACGAGGCCAGGCGAGGCCCGATGGATCCGGACACGTTCTCCCGCTGGGTAAGAGCTTCCCGAACCAACGCGATATTTTCCGGGGCCGATACTTGAATTGATTGTGGCACTGGCTTTTCCCGGCGAGTCAGCCCGCTGAGCGCTCCCTTGCCCAATTCGATGCGAACATCCGCGCGGTACTGGCGAAGCGACTGGGCACAAAGATCCCACCGCACCTGGCGAGTCAGCTGCTGGACCAGCCGGTGTTTGAGATCCAACGGCCCGGTGACGAGTGCCCCGTCAGCGTTCGACAGCAACGGGTGCGGGGCTGTCACCACAGCAGCGCTGTCCAATGCCGCACCGAATTCCGCCTCGGCAGCCGCCATGTAGGGAGAATGGAAGGCTCCAGCCACCTGCAGCAATTTGACCTGGGTGTCGGCCGGCGGGTTGGCCCGCAAGTGATCCAGCTCCTCGAGCCGACCGGCGGCCACCACTTGTCCTGGACCGTTCACATTCGCCACGAACAGGCCCAGCTCCTCCACCGCACGGGTCACCTCGCACAAGCCGCCACCGACCACTGCTGCCATGCCCGTGGGTTCATGGTCACAGGCACGGCGCATTGCCAGACCGCGAAGCCTGGCTAGCCGGACGGCATCTCGCGGGGCGATGGCACCGGCGGCCGCTGCGGCAGCCAGCTCCCCCACGGAATGACCGGCGAAAATCATCCGGTCCGGCAGCCTCAGTTCGTCGCGAAGGCGCTCGAAAACCAGCAGCGAGGTAGCGACGATGAGCGGCTGAGCTATCGCGGTGTCGGTAATCTCGTCGTTCTCGGCCGCCGAACCATAGTGGCGCAGGTCAAGATCGGCGGCTTCCGAGAATTCGTCGATCCGGGCGGATCCGGCAGCATCCAGCCAGGGGGTCATCATGCCTTTGCGTTGCGCACCTTGTCCCGGCATCACCATTGCAAACATGTTCATGCTCCTGTATCCGCTAGACCGAAGTGACGACATCGTCATAGGCGAGGCGAGGGAGCCTCGGGTGCCAGGCATCGGGCCCGGGCTTGCCGATATTCACCACGACCAGAGATTGGTGGACTCCGTCGGGGAAAAACTCTTGGTCCACGGCATCCGCGTCGAATCCCGTCATCGGTCCCGCCGCCAGACCCGCCGCCCGGATACCCAAAATGACGTAGCCAACCTGGATCAACGCATTGGTTCTCGCCGACGCGGCACGCGCCTCCGCTTCCGCGAAGTAGTCCTTGGCCTCAGGAAGATGCGGGAACTGGGTGGGCAGCTCATCGTGAAAATTCAAGTCGGCAGCCAGAATCGCCACAAGTGGGGCGGCAAGGGTCTTGGCCTGGTTAGTCCCGAGCAGGTGCTTGACCAGCCGTGACCGTGCTTCACCGGAACGCACCAAGACAATGCGAAGCGGCTGCTGATTCATCGATGTCGGCCCAAATTTGATCAGCTCGTAGATGGCTTGCACCTGCTCGTCCGAGACCGGCTCGTCGGTGAAGGTATTGGCGGTGCGGGCCTCACGGAACAGCAGGTTCTGCGAGGCGGCAGGCAGTGCCAGACCTTCCTGAGCCGTCAGCTCCGGTTCATGCGCTGTTTCCCCTTGCAGCAGTGGGGAATCACTGTCATATCTCACATGCCGCGACTTTGTCTGCAGCTCGCCGTCGACGCGCACAAGCACATCGTGAACGACACAGCTCGGGTTGGCCTCAGCGGGCTTACCTGGCCTGGTCTTGATCACCAGGCAATAGACGGTTGAACGAATCTCGTCGGTATCGATGTATTCGAGGTCGATCATGGAGAAGTAGTGCCGCTTCTGCACCGGATCGTGCTTACCCATCTCACGAAAGTCGTACAGATCGTTGATGATTCCGGCTCTCGTGACGCTGGCGGGTAGCGCGGTGGTGTGGTCGAAAATCGCGTCCTCGGTAAAGGTGGCCGCATAGCCTTCGATGTCCTGCCCGTCGAGTCGCTGCATCTGTCTGGAGTAGAACTGCTGCACCTCGGTGTAGAGGCTTGTGCTGATGTCAACGGTCGTCACGGTCGGCTCCTTAGTCTTATCCGCCTGGCCTGGCACTTCGGTGTCGCCAGTTTCCCTAACGAGGCTCGAATATCGGTCAAGGGCAATACACCCGGGCTTGACCGGAGCTATAGCGGTGCCGTGCATAGTCACCTTCATGACTTCGACAACGACTCGTAAAGTTGCTCTCATCACCGGCGCGACCAGCGGCATGGGTTTGACGATCGCGCAGCATTTGGCGAAACAGGATTTCGCGGTGTTCCTCTGTGCCCGTAGCGAGGAGTCACTCAGCCAAACCATCAAACAACTACAGGCCGACGGCTATGAGGCTGACGGCGTGACCTGTGACGTTACTGCGCCCGAGCAGATACGCGCTTATGTCACCGCTGCTGTGGATCGCTATGGGCCAGTGGATATATTGGTCAACAATGCCGGCCGTAACGGCGGCGGAATCACCAAAGACATCACCGACGAACTGTGGTTCGACGTCATCAACACCAATCTCAACAGCGTTTTCCTGATGACCAAAGCGGCACTCACCACCGGCGGGATGCTCGACCAGGGCTGGGGCCGAATCATCAACATCGCGTCCACCGGCGGCAAGCAGGGTGTCCTGCACGGCGCACCGTACTCGGCGTCCAAGCACGGGATGGTCGGATTCACCAAGGCATTGGGCCTCGAATTGGCGAAGACCGGTGTGACGGTTAACGCCGTGTGCCCAGGATTCGTGGAGACGCCGATGGCCGAACGGGTCCGTGAGACCTACGCAACCTTGTGGGGTGTTGATGCCGAGGAAGCCGGCAAGCGGGTCGCCGCTCGCGTACCCATCGGGCGATACGTGGATACCGAAGAGGTAGCGGCCATGGTCGACTACTTGATTAGCCCCGGCGCCAATGCGGTAACCGCTCAGGCCCTCAATGTCTGTGGCGGCCTGGGTAACTACTAAACCCGCCGCCAGGCAAGGATGCGTCGCTGCTGCTTGCCTCCCTGCTGGAGCACACCGATCAGCGTCAGCGTATCGCCATCGAAGTCGTACTGACGTGTCTGCACGGTGCCTGCCCAGGCGGGGTTGGAGCACACCACAATCTGATGCAGCACTAGCGGCCCGTCAACGTGCCAGTGCCCGGCGTATCCCATGAACGGGACTGCGCCGGGCACTTGTTCACCGCGCATCATGCTGACCGACAACGCACCTTCGGCCCCGTAATAGAGCAGACCGATCGGCGATTCACCGAGCGGCCCCTCGCTGGTGCCGCCGCTCTCGTCGAGATCGTAATAGGACTCCAGCCGCCACTGCCCCACGAGGTGATCGGGCCGGACCGGCTCCCCCTCATTGCAGTGCATGGGCGGATCCGCTGCGGGCGTGCGCCGTCACCAGGTCGTCAAGGATCGCTGCCAACTCGTCAGGCTTGGTAATCATGGCGTCATGGCCAGTGTCGAGTTCACGCACTGGCTCCCCTGCTGGTGGATAAGAACGTGGCATCAACTGCCGACGCAGGGACGTCCATGCCTCACCGCCGCCGGAGCAATGGATGTGCGCCCGCGGGACACTCTCCAGCTGCGCCGGATTACCCAGCCGAAGAACATCGGTGAAAGTGCGTAGGGACTGCGGGCTCTGCATCGACCGCAGCCAGCTCAGATCGGGCTCGTCGGTCACCCCGTAGCAGCCTTCCACCCCGGGGGGCATACCGGCCACCGGCACACACCAGCCGTCGCCCTCGGCCTGCGCCGCATCCGCGAAGGCCTGCACGTTGACCGGAAGAATGTCGGCAACGGCCTCGCCGTCGTGCGCGACGAACGTGTCCAGATACACCAGAAGGCCTATCCGGGAGGGAATCTGGTCCGCGACGGCCGTGACGACAATGCCTGCGTAGCTGTGCCCCACCAACACGACATCGGTCAGGTCCTCGTCCACGATCAGCCCGGCGACATCACTCACGTGCGCGTCCAGACCCACATCCGGCCCCAGCTCGGCGGCCCTGTCGCCCAGTCCGGTCAGCGAGGGCGCATAGACCTGGTGACCACTTGCCTCCAGAACCGGAGTCAGCCGTTCCCAGCACCACCCTCCATGAAATGCGCCGTGTACCAATACATATGTCGTCATATCTATGCCTCCATGGATTCTGACTGCGCCCCTACCAGCGGTGGGGGTACGGGTTCAGGCCGCAGGCCTCGGCCTATGACCCGCGCGATAAGCCTGGGCAGCATGGGAAATGTGCGGATTAGCCGTATGAGGAGCGGCCGCTCGGCGGGCGCACGGCCAGCCGTCGGATAGAGGTCGGCCAGGAGATGTAACTGGGCCCACTGCACTATCCGCACCGGATACTCACGTCGGCGTTGCACGCGCGCCAATTGCGCCGTCGACGGCCGGGCTCCGGACGCCAATACCGGGCCCAGTAGGCGAGCCGCGGCGATGGCATCCTGCACTGCCAGATTGATACCAACACCACCGGCCGGCGACATCGCATGTGCCGCATCACCGATCGCCAGCAGACCCGGCCGGTACCACTGCCGCAATCGGTCGACGCGCACATCGAGCAGATGAAAGCTGCTCCAATCGCGCAGCTCCGCGGCCAGTCTGTCGGCCAATACCGGATAGATCCGTGCGATCGCCGCCCGTAGCGCTTCGATGCCATCACGCCGCGTCTGCTCGTAGCCCCCTTTGGGGATCATGTACGCGACTTGCCAATAGTGCTCACGGTTGAGGCAGACGATGAAGTAGCCCTTGCCGCTGCGCACCGCCGGAATCAGGTCGCCGGCTTCGCGGCTCACCCGGAACCACAACACATCCATGGGCGCGGTAGAAGCGGCAAGGTCAAGTGATCCGGTGTTCCGCACGAGTGAACGCCGCCCGTCGGCTGCGATGACCAGTGTGGCCCGGATCTGCAGCGCGCCGTCCGGGCCGTTTGCCCGCACACCCACCACGTCCTCACCATCGTGGATCAGTTCGGTGGCCTCAACTCGTTGTAAAAGGTGAAATCCCGGGTACCGGCGGGCGGCGGTGGCGATGAAGTTCAGCACGTCCCATTGCGGCATGAACGCGAGATAGCGGTACTTGCCCGGCAGCGCCCGAAAGTCGGCGAAGAGCAATTGCCCGGAATCGGTTGCTATCGGCAGTGTTTCAGCCTTGGCGTGGGGCAGCTCGAGAAACTGGTCGATCAGCCCCAGCTCATCCATCGCCTGCAGAGTCGACGGGTGAACAGTATCGCCGCGGAAGTCACGCAGAAAGTCCGCATGCTTCTCCAGAACAGTGACATCCAGACCGAACCGGGCCAGCACCAGACCGGCCATCAGCCCCGCTGGACCTCCGCCGATCACGCAGACGTCGACGGCTACGCCAGGCATTCGGGCACCTGCCCGTCGTTGTAACTGACCATGTCATCGAATGCCGCGATCACGTCAAGGGGTGCCCCGAACTCACTGTCCCGTGGTGCCGCGCCCTGTTCGGCATAGGCGCGGTACAGGTTGCCCACCAGCCGTTCTGAGTCGATCAGCCCCGCGAACTCGCCCAGCTCGGCACGGCGTGCGGCCTCGAGCGGTCCAACGCCGTCGGCAGACCCCTCGGCGGCCAGCTGCTGGATCCAGGTCAGATAGGCGGTGGTCTGCGCGAACACCTCGGGCCCCGTCAGCGGGCCATGACCGCACACCACAGTTTCGGCACCCAATTGAGCCAGCTCACCGATGACACGCAACGCACCCTCGACCGAGCCCATCAGATTAAAAGGGGTCGCACCCGAGAGCACGATATCCCCGGCGAACAGGATCTTGTCCTGGGGAAGCCACACCACCGCGTCGTTCGTGGTGTGCGCCGGGCCGAAATGGATCAGCTCCGCTGCGCGGTCGCCGATATGTAGGCGGAGCCGATCGGTGAAGGTGACCGACGGCAACGTGACTCTGACATCACCCCATTCGACCTGGGGCCATAGTTGGGTGAGCGCCAGGCCTGCCTCGTCCATCTCTGTCCGGGCGCGCTCGTGGGCGATAATTGTCGCCTGCGGGCCAAACAGGTGATTACCGAAGTGATGGTCGCCGTGGAAGTGGGTGTTGACCACGGTGCGGTGCGAGCCCGGAGCCAATCCGTCGACCGCCGCCACCAGCCGCCGGTTACGGCTCTCCGTGGCCAGGGTGTCGATGACGACCGCGCCGTCCGGGCTCACTACGATTCCCGAGTTACTGAGGCACCAGCCCCCGGGGAGCTGCAGATACGCGTAGACACCGTCTGCGATCTCGGTGATCCGGTCGGTGCCCCGTGCCGCCAGCCCGGAGGTCAACTGAGGTTTTCCGCGAGAGACTCTGCCCAGTAACCGGCGTGGGCGAGGGTCGCTTTGCTGTTGGCACCCAGCGCATTTCGCAGGTACTGCTGTGCGTCGCCGATACCCTGGCCAGCGCCAAGTACCGGCGCTATTGCCGCCGGGTTGATGGCGACCATATGCCGCGAGGTGGCCACCGCACCGTCTGGACCATCGGTGAACTCCCACACCCCGCTGTGCCCCAGCAGCAGCGCGGGCGGCAGTTGTTGCTTGTACACAATCTTGTTTGGGCTAAAGCACAGCCGCACCGACCGCGTGGTGTGGCTGCTGCCGTCGCTGGTGACGGTATCCATTTCCATGTCCTGCACACCGTCTACGGTCTCCACCAGGTTGACCCGGCCAACGTGTGGCAACCGCTTCGGCCACAGGTCACTGCGTTCCACGAATGTGTAGATATCGGCGGCGCTTCCCGGCAGCTGCACGGTGTCCTCGAATACCTGGATGATTTCCCCGGGCAGATAACCGCATTCGGCCACCAGCCCCAAGGCCGCCAGTTCCTTTTCGCTGTTGTTGTTGACGGCCGTGACGATGGAGTCCTGCGCGGCATCGTCCCCGGCGACCATGAAGTGATGGTCCAGCACCACCTTGGTGCGCCCGCCGGGCAGGCCGGTGAACTTCCAACTACCGCCCATCGAGGTAATGGGCGCCGCGCTGCGCTCCTGAGCGAACTCGACGAGCATGGCCTGCGGGTCAAAGCTCCTCCGCGAGACCCAATCCCGCACTGCACCATTGACTGTCGCCCAAATGTGGAACCGCTCGCCGGTGTCGCTGTGCTCGAGCAGGTCCACGTACACGGTCGGGCCGAAGATGACCGGCCACCGGGTCACGTCCGCCACCAGCGAGTAAACCGTCTCCGCGGGGGACGCGATTTCTCGCGAGTGCGTCAAAGTATGTGTCACCTGGGATGTCATGCCGCACCGGCCAGCTGAGAGTTGATGACATCCAGCATCTGCTGCGGCGTGGTCAGGTCAGCCAGGTCCTCTTCGGCGATATGCACCCCGTACTCCCGCTGCAACCGGGCGGCGGTTTCCATCAGGGCCAACGAGTCGTAACCGAGCTCTTCGAACTCAATCGTCGCGCTCTCGGGACTGATCTCGGTGTCGTCCTCGCCACCGGCGCAAGCCACCAGGATCTTATGCAGCTGGGCAAGCGTAACTTCGGCCATTTCTCTCTCCTTCAGTGATTTTCGTGTTCAGCGACGCACGACGACGGCGGAGTTGAATCCCCACCGGCCCCGCGCGAGAATCAAGGCGGCTGACAATGACGCCTCACGTGGTTGACCCTGCACAAGATCGATCTGATAGCGCTCTGGCACGTCTGTGGTACCGACCGTCGGCGGGACGACGCCGTCCCGCAGGGACAGCAGCGCCGTCGCCACATCCAGCGGGCCACCGGCCGCATAGAGCCTGCCGGTCATCGACTTTGGCGCCGTCACGGGCACGCCCCGAGGTGAGAAGACCGCCGCGATGGCCTCGGCTTCCGCGGCGTCCGCGCCGGTCACGCCGGCCGCGTCGGCGAAGACCACATCGATATCGGCCGGTGTCATCCCAGCGTCGGCAATCGCCATCTGTGCCGCACGGGCCAGACCGCCGGGCAGGCCCGAGCCCGGGGCCGGGTCGAATGTCGAGGCATATCCGGCGATTTCCCCGTGGATGTTGGGGGCATTGCGAGCCGCTGCGGAATCTGCGTCTTCGCAGATGAGAATGCATCCCCCTTCTCCGGGCACATATCCGTTCGCTCTCTGGTCGAACGGAAGGTAGCCCTGCGCTGGATCGGTTGCCCTCGTGACATTGCCGGTGGAGATGTGTGACGTCCAGCCCCACGGGTCGAGAGCCGAATCCGCCCCTCCGGAGACGACCAGTGTGGTGCCACGCCGCACCGTACGGCGCGCATGCCCGAGCGCATCGAGACCGCCCGCCTGTTCGGCGACCAAAGCACTACTGGGCCCGCGCATTCCGTGCCGAATCGAGATTTGGCCGGTGTTGACGGCATAGAACCAGGCAAACGATTCATACACACTGACGTGCTCCGAGCCCTGAGACCACAACTTCTGGAACTCCCGGTGGGTGAACTCGAAGCCGCCCGAAGCGGTCGAGGTGACCACACCCATCTCATAGTCGGTGAATTCCTCCGGGTCCACTTTCGCATCGCCCAGTGCCCACTCCGCGGCCACGAGGGCCAGCCGGGTAGAGATGTCGGTCTGCGGCAGCAGCCGTCCCGGCAGCAACTCCTTGGCGTTGAAATTGGTGAGCTGCCCCGCCAATGTGCTCGTGTACCCGGAGACGTCGAATCTGTCTAGCGTCGAGATACCGGTGTGCCCCGATACTGTTGCTTCCCAATAATTTTCGGTGCCCAGGCCATTTGGGGCCAGGATTCCGATGCCGGTGACCAGTACGCGTGTCATGCCGATGCCCCCAACATCTCGGTCGGGCGACTCAGCACCATCGCGGTCTGGAATCCCCCGAAGCCACTGCCCACGGTGAGCACGTGTTCGGTGTGATGATCACGTGCCGTGATGGGGACGTAGTCGAGGTCGCACTCCGGGTCCGCCTCGTGCAGATTCGCGGTCGGCGGGACTACCTGGTTCTTGATCGCCAACAGGGACGCGGCGATCTCGACGGACCCAATGGCGCCCAGGGAATGTCCGACCATGGACTTGATCGAGCTCACCGGGGTGCGATAGGCGTGCTCACCCAAACTGCGCTTGAACGCCGCTGTTTCGTGGCGGTCGTTCTGCCGGGTACCCGATCCGTGGGCGTTGATGTAGTCGATCTTGGTCGGGTCGAGCCGTGCTTCGTCCAGCGCGATCGTGATGGCTTCGGCCATCTCCCGCCCGTCGATCTTCAGGCCGGTCATGTGGTAGGCGTTGCATCTGGTGGCGTATCCCGATACCTCTGCGTATATCTGGGCACCGCGGGCGCGCGCATGTTCAAACTCCTCCAGCACGAACATCGCTGCGCCCTCAGCGAGCACAAATCCGTTGCGAGAGCCGTCGAAGGGGCGAGAGCCCGTCTCCGGGGTGTCATTACGCGTGCTCGTTGCCTTGATCGCGTCAAAGCAGGCCACCACAATCGGCGTGATCGGGGTGTCTGCGGCACCGCTGAGCATCACGTCGGCGCTGCCCTCACGAATCAACGCCACGGCATGTCCCACCGAGTCCAGCCCCGAAGTGCATCCGTTGGACACCATCGTCACCGGGCCCTGTGCCCCCACTGTCCAGGCCACCTCGGCCGGCATCACACTGGGAATCATGTAGTCGAACATGTGTGGCGACAAGGCCTTCTGGTCCGAAAGCCAGTTTCGCCCGGAATCCGACAGCACCAGATATTCCTGCTCCAAGCTGGTGGCCGCGGCCACTGCGCTGCCCAGGCTGACGCCTAGCCGATAGGGGTCGAGTCTGTTCACATCCAGGCCGCTATCGGCTACCGCCTCGCGGGTACAGACCACCGCGAACTGGGTGGCCCGGTCCATGCGGCGAATCTCCTTGTGCGACAGACCCTCCTGCTCGGCATCGAAGTCGGCCTCTCCGGCGATCCGGGACCGGTAGGGCGAAGCATCGAAGTAGGAGATGCCCCGGGTCGCGGTCCGTCCAGCGGCCAGCAGTTGCCAGAACTCGTCGGCGCCGCGACCACCTGGCGCGCGGACACCGATGCCGGTGATGACTACTCTTCGCTCCATCTCCCACCTCTCATATGTATCGGTATTGCTGTCCGATACATTGTGAGGAACGGCTACTCAAAGACCACTCAAGCAGTTGCATTCGCGATGAAACGGCTGGCCCGGCGTAAAAATGGCAAGAAAAATCCACCAGCATTGCTGGTGGATTTGGCCGTGCTAATTACCTATCAGGAAACCTGCGATGTCAGCCCAGTGACAGTGTGCGGAATTAGGCCCGTAAGGAACCTGCCGTGCTCGGTTCTCATTCTTTCAGCCACCGTATCATCGGATGAGGCCAATATATCGCCATGCAATCTCTGTAATTTCACACAGGGCTCCAACCCGAGCCCTGCCGCAAGTGTTTTTCTCGCCAGCTGGAATACCCCGAGCGCCTTGTCACGCCACCCCGCGAGACAAAGCGCGTACATATAGTATGCGTACAGCCGTTCATGATACGGGAAGCGGGACACCCATAAGGCAAGGTCGATCGCGGCTTCGCGGTATCTTTCGAGGCGCAATTGAGCCTCAATACGCAATTCCAAATTGGCCAGAAATATGCATTCGACCTGATCTTTTTCGGACGCGAGAAGACGCCCAACCTCGATATCCACAAACGCGGGGCCGGTCCATGTTTTCTCGGCATTGACATACAATAGAACTGCCTGATGATCGTTTCCGGACTCTTTAGCACACCGGGCGGATTCGATGAGACTTTGGTATCTACGCAGGTCAAGGTTGATATCTTGTGGACTGAACAGGTAGCCCATGTTCTTGGTCTGCAACATGGACGACGCAACCTGGGCGACGCTCATATCAAACTCTTTGGCAATTGTCTTGCGGATACTGAGGATGTATGTCTGTACAACAGTTGTTGCACTCTTAGGTGGCTCGTCATCCCATAGTTCGTCGATGAGCACGGCGGCCGGCACGAAACGCCCGGTCCTTGCCAGAAGCATGGCAAGAACTTGACGTTGTTTCTTCGCCGATGGTGTTGCATCCCGCTCACCAGATGGCGACGAAGCGGTCAGTGACAACGGACCGAGGATATTAGCCTCTGCGCGTACAACCATTCTGCATTACCTCCGCGTGGTACCATTCAGGGGCACGCCAATGTGCTGCTGGTCTATATTTATTGATGGTCTCTCAGTATCTTCCCAGCTTAACCGGTCGCATACACATCCGCTTAGTACGAGAGTTACTGTACGATTAACATCGCATGATCTCGGTGATAATATGTGACAGACTTCGTTACATATGACATATTGTCGCCCTACCGGTTGCCAAGTTCCGACCCGCCGTCCGCCGTAATGATCTGGCCTGTCATATAACTGACTTTCTCGCTGGCCAGAAATATCAGCATCTCCGCTATTTCCAATGGTGTACCTATTCGGCCAAGCAACGATGATTCGGCCTCCGTGCGGCTCAATGGATTCAGGCCGGCGATCAAGTCGGTCTCGATGAGTCCCGGTGCCAGGCCATTAACCAAGATTTCCGGCGCCAGCTCCTTCGCGAGCGCCACAGTAAAGCTATTCAGTGCAGCCTTCGAGGCGGAGTAGGCCATGCCCCGTGCGGTGGCCATGGGCAAGTTGCCCCGCATGGAGGAGACATTCACGATCCTCCCACTGCCATCCCGGGGCATGTGCGGCGCCACGGTTTGGCAAAAGTTAAACACGCCAATCAGATTCGCAGTCAGATGCTGATCCCAGTCCAGCCTCGTCAACTCGGCGAACGCCCGCGGCGCCGCGACCCCGGCACAGTTCACCAGGGAATCGATACGGCCGTGAGCACGCACAACTTCCTGAACCGCGCTGCGGACGTCGTCATGATCGCCGACGTCGGCGACGACGTGCTGTGCATCCATTTCCGCTGCCCTCTCACCGAGTGCAGCAGAAGCGGTACGTCCGTGCAGAACTACCTCCGCGCCGGCAGCCTTGGCAAGGCGTGCCGTCGCCAACCCGATCCCTCTCGAGGAGCCGGTGATGAGAACAACCCGACCCCGCATAACACCCCGTCCTTGAGCTTCCCTATTTCCTCCGCAGTTCGTCGCATCCAATGTCCCTTCGATAACTCAAGAACCGCTCAAGCACGTCCGTCCGCCGACCGAGGAGGGGTGCGGACCGTCGACATACTGTCAGCGTGTCTGCCGGGACAACGCCCCCGCGAACTCGATGAGCCTGTTCATCTGTGCCACACCCTGGTTCGAATACTTTGAGAAACGGAAGTCCTCGACGCTGTGGCGATGCTCTTCTAACGACGTCTTCACACTCCGGTACGTCGTCGACGTGTAGACCGTCACATGAACCGCGGTGAGAACCCGTGATCCATCCGGCTCCACGTCATACTCGGTAACCAGCGACTGATCGCTGATTTCAGAGAGCGGGAAGGTGCGCATCGTCGCCGACAGTGTCGGGTGTGGAGCGCGCCCCCCATGCCCCGCACAGTGGCCGTCCTTGCCGAACCACAAGATCATCCGGCCACCTTCGACCAATGCGACTTCGCACCAATGCATCTCGCCCCAGTTGTGCGTCTCGGTACCTCGGCTCAGCACGAACGCAGACACCCGCTCGAAGTCGACGACACCACGCAGCTGGTCGATCACCAGGTCTGCGTTCGGGGTGAACACCTCAACGGCGCTCTCCAGCCGCGGCAAGGTCGCCCAATCTGCACCGGGATCAAACATGCTGAGCCACCGCCCGTCCGAATTGCAGGAGCCGTTCCATCTGTGCGAGCCCACCGTCGACGATCGACTTGGCGAAGTAGAAATCGTCGACCACCCATTCCGTCTCCGAGATTGAGACGGCACGTGTCTTGTCCGGTATCGCCGTGGATAGCCAGAGTTCGACGGCCAACAATGACCGCACCCCGTCAATGTCCTGGTATGTGGTGCGCAACTCTTGCCCCGTGATGGCGGACAACGGGACCGTGCGAACCGTCGAGGTGAATTCCACGGAGTCGTACCGTCCGGATTTGTCCTCGCCGTGCCACATGATGAGGCGACGACCGTCGACAAGCGCCACCTCCTGCCAGAGACCTCGGGAATCTTCGGTGGGTTCACGATCCAGGGTGAAGACCCGAACATCCGGCAGGTTGACGACGGCAGTCAACTCATCAAGGGCCACATCGGGATCGCGTAGCGCGATGGCGGCTGCCTCGACCAGCCCCGGGTAGGGGGCCCAATCGTGATAGTCCGGTGTGCCGATTCCACGCAGCGAGGCATCGACAGCACCGACGATGGCGCGCCACTGGCTCGCATCGCCGTCCTCCCAAAGATCCGCGAGTTCACTGCCGGTGCCGGTCACTCGCGCGATCGCCGCACTCGCCAGCAGTCCGAGGGCATGCGCTTGGGTTTGCTTGATACGGATGTTGGCAACGTCTTCCGACCAGGGCACCACCGCCGGATCCACCGTGTCTGAACATAAGAGAGCAACTACCGCAGCGGCGGCCACGGCGGATGCGCCCTCGGGCGCCTCGACATACTCTCCGGTCGCCAATCGTAGATATCGAGCCAGTTCTAGCTCGATATCATCGCTCTCCCTCAGGTCACTCAGAAAGTCTGCGGCATCATCGTTATCAAACGGCCCTTCGCCCCACGTACCCATGCAGCTAATCGTGGCAGAACACCGTGCATCATGCATACCGGGGCGGGCTCCCTGCCGTGATCGGGCAACCTTGTGGTTGCTCGCCTCGTGATCCACAACAGGCCGTTAGGCTCGACCCCGTCACCGAGAGAATCGAGACCGCGATGACCGAACCATCGGGCACCGAGCAGTCATTCAACGAGGCCAACATCGCCGAGTTCCGCGCCAACGGGGGCAAGGTCGGCGGCCAGTTCGAGGGGTTTCCGCTCCTGCTGCTGACCAGCACGGGCGCAAAATCGGGCGCACAACGTGTGAATCCGTTGGCCTACTTCAATATCGACGGTACGGCCTACATCGTGGGTTCGTCGGCGGGCAGGCCGAAGAATCCCGCCTGGGTGGCGAATCTGCGCGCCAACCCGAGCGTCGAGGTGGAGATCGCCGCGAACCCGAAGTCCAACGCCACGGCCGTCGAACTCCCCCGCGCCGAGCGCGATCGGGTGTTCGAAATCGTGAAGCAGCGTGCCCCCGGATTCGCGGAGTAAGAGACGCTGACCGACCGGGTGATCCCGGTGTTCGAGATCCGGCTCGGCTGAGCTACTCCGCCGAATTAGCGGCGGAGCCGCCCCGAATGTGTGGGGTCACCAGCATGAGCTGACCCAGCACACCGTTCACAAACGCCGGAGACTCATCGGTGGAGAGCTGTTTGGCCAGCTCCACGGCCTCATCGACGGCGACTACCTCGGGGACGTCCTCGGCATGCAGCAGCTCCCACACCGCGACCCGCATGATCGCGCGATCGACGGCGGGCAGCCGGGCCAATGTCCAGCCCTGCAGGTGCGAAGCGATTAGCTCGTCGATGTGGGCGGCGTGCTCGGTCACACCGTGCGCGACAGTCACCGTGTACGGGTTCAGCGGTTCCACGTCCGGCTTCGACTCCGCCAAGGCGCGGCGCTCGTCGGCCACCGCGGCGGCCGTCATATCCCGCGCCTCCGCCTCGAACAGCAGGTCCACTGCTCGCTTGCGAGCCTTACGACGGCCTCCCTTGGCAGACGACGCCCGGCCGGTCGAGCCGGTTTCAGCCATTCACACGGCCGAGGTAGCTGGCGTCACGTGAATCGACCTTGAGGCGGTCGCCGGTGTTGATGAACAGCGGAACCTGGATCTCGGCGCCGGTTTCCATCGTGGCCGGCTTGGTGCCCGCGCTGGAGCGGTCGCCCTGCAGGCCCGGCTCGGTGTGGGTGACCACGAGCTCGACGGTCACCGGAAGCTCGATGTACAGCGCGGCGCCCTCGTTGAAGGCGACCTGCACGGTCATGCCCTCCAGCAGGAAGCGCGAGGCGCCGCCGACCAGCTCTGGGGAAAGGTGATGCTGCTCGAAATCCTGGCTGTCCATGAACACGAACGAGTCGCCGTCGCGGTACAGGTAAGTGGTGTCGCGGCGGTCCACGGTCGCGGTCTCGACCTTGACGCCCGCGTTGAACGTCTTGTCGACGACCTTGCCCGACAGCACGTTCTTGAGCTTGGTGCGCACGAACGCCGGTCCCTTACCGGGCTTCACATGCTGGAACTCGGTGATCTGCCACAGCTGACCATCGATGTTGAGCACCAGGCCGTTCTTGAAATCGGCGGTTGAAGCCACAGTCGTCTGTCTCCTTGCGTAACTGTTCAGTACTACTCAATTAATGACGGTGAGTTCCTTGGGGAACCGGGTCAACAGCTCCGGCCCGTCGGGCCGCACCACGAGCGTGTCCTCGATCCGGACTCCGCCCCGGTTGGGCAGGTAGACCCCTGGCTCGACTGTCACCGCCGAGCCAGCAAGCAGTGTACCGGTGGCGCCGGCACCGATACCCGGTGCTTCGTGGATCTGCAACCCCACCCCGTGCCCGAGGCCGTGGCCGAAGTTCTGTCCGTATCCCGCAGCGGCGATGACATCGCGGGCCGCGGCGTCGACGCCCTTCAGCGATGCCCCGGGCGCCAGCGCCGCCCGACCCGCCGCCTGCGCGGCCAGCACCAGTTCATAGATCTCCTGCTGCCAGGGTGACACCGAGCCCAGCACCAGAGTCCTGGTCATGTCGGAGTGATACCCGGCGACCAGCGCTCCGAAGTCGATCTTCACGAAGTCACCATCAGTCAGCACCGCGTCGGTGGGCCGATGATGCGGTATCGCAGAGTGTGGCCCGGCGGCGACGATCGTCTCGAATGAGGTGCCGTCCGCCCCGTGCTCGCACATGAGGTTCTCCAGGTCACGCGCCACCTCACGCTCGGTGCGCCCGGGCCGGATCCCGCCGGTCGCGATCAACGCGGACAATGCGGTGTCGGCTGCGGCACAAGCCCTTTCGAGTAAGAGCACCTCGGACTCGTCTTTCACCTCCCGCAATTTCTCCACTCGATTCGGCGCCCGTACAAGCTCGATATCCGAGGCTGCCGCCGTCAGCTTGTCGTATCCGTCGACGGTCACCACATGGCTTTCGAAACCCGCGCGCCCGGTCCCGGCCAGCGCGACCAGCGCCGCGCCGTACCCACGGTCGATCAGGGCGCGCAGGTCAGGGACCTGTGCGGCAGCCTGTGTGCGGTAGCGGCCGTCGGTGCACAGCACGGTTGCCTGCTCATCCGGCCCGTCCCCAGCGGCCACCCACAGCGCCGCCGCCGACCCGGTGAAACCGGTCAGATAGCGAATGTTGACCAGATCGGTCACCAAAAGCGCATCGAGCCCGTCCGCACGCAGCCCCTCGCGGAGCCGTTCCCTGCGGTCGGTATGGCTGAGGACGGTCGTCATAGGTGTCGACGCTACCGCGATACGCTGGGCCCATGCCCGACGGTGGAACACGTTCTATGACGACTCAATGGCTCACCCGTGGCGCCGTCTTCGCCATCCTCATGGTGCTGATCCGTGTGGTGCAGGGATTGGCCATCAGCGTGTGGGAGACCCACGGCACCGTGATCAACATCGCGCTGGTCCTGGTGTTCGTCGCGGCGGTGACGGCCTGGGCGATCACCGACGGCCGCGGCGACGCCCAGCGCAATCCAGATCCAGATCGCCGTGAGGACCTAGCCATGTGGTGGCTGCTGGGCGGCATTTTCGCCGGGGTCGTCAGTGGCCTGGTGGTCTGGTTGATCAGCCTGTTCAACGACGGGATCTATGCGGCGAGCATCCTCGCCGAGCTCACCACCACCGCCGCGTTCGTGGCTCTGCTGGTGTTCGCGCCCGCCATGGTGGGCGTATTTGTCGGCCGACTGCTCGTGGACCGCAAGGAAAGGGAGCACGCGGCGCTCCAGCAGTCCGATACCGACGTGTTCCAGGCAGTTCAGGAAGAAGTCGACGTCACGAAGTAGCGCAGCGCCAGCAGATATCCCTGGACGCCCAGCCCGACGATCACGCCGGTGGCGAGCGCACTCAGGTATGAGTGATGCCGAAACTCTTCGCGCGCATGCACATTCGAGATATGCACCTCGATGAGTCCGGCGGTCAGTTCGGCGCACGCGTCCCGTAGTGCCACCGAGGTATGGGTGAACGCACCGGCATTGAGGATCACCGGATCCTTGGCGTCGGCGGCGGCGTGAACCCAGCCGAGAAGTTCGGCTTCACTATCGGTCTGCCGTACCTGAACTTCCACACCCAATGCGCCGGCCTCAGCCTCAATGAGAGACACCAGCTCGGCATAGGTCACACTGCCGTAGACGGCGGCCTCTCGTTTACCGAGACGGCCCAGATTCGGGCCGTTGAGAATCTGGATCGTCACAACATCACTCCCTCGCCAGAGCTCGGACTGGCCACCACCGAGTACGCGGCGGCCAGCAGTGACGGATCGGGACCTTCCAATCGTCCCGGCTTGGCCAACCCGTCGAGCACCACGAAACGCAGTATGCCCGAGCGGGTCTTCTTATCGCCCTGCATGGATTCGACGAGTTGTCCCAGCGCGTCGGCGTCGTAACGTATTGGCAGCCCGAGGGCCGAAAGCACCCGCGCATGGCGATCAGCGGTCTCGTCATCGAGACGACCGGCCAATCGCCCCAGTTCCGCGGCGAACACCAAACCGACCGATACCGCCGCACCGTGGCGCCACCGGTACCGCTCACGCCGCTCGATGGCGTGCCCGAGGGTATGGCCGTAGTTGAGGATCTCGCGCAGCTCGGCCTCCTTTTCGTCGGCCGCCACCACCTTCGCCTTGACCGCGATGGAGCGTTCGATGAGCTCGCGCAGCACCGGCTTGGACGGATCGATCGCGGCCTGCGGGTCGGCCTCGATGAGATCAAGGATCACCGGGTCGGCGATGAAACCTGCCTTTACCACTTCGGCCATCCCGGCGACGATCTCGTTACGCGGCAACGAATCGAGGGTCGCCAGGTCCACCAGCACCGCCCCCGGCTGGTGGAACGCGCCGACAAGGTTCTTGCCCGCATCGGTGTTGATACCTGTCTTACCGCCAACCGCGGCGTCGACCATGGCGAGCAGCGTGGTGGGTACGTGCACCACCTTCACCCCGCGCAGCCACGTGGCCGCGGCGAAGCCGGCCGTATCGGTGGCAGCTCCTCCCCCAAGGCTGACGACAGCGTCCTTGCGTCCAATCCCGATCCGGCCCAGCACCTCCCAGATGTAGCCGAGCACGGCCAGATCCTTACCGGCCTCAGCATCGGGAATCTCGACCCGGTGCGCATCGATTCCGGTGTCGGCCAGGGTCTTCCGAATTTCTTCGGCCGTGACGGCAAGAGTGGGCTGATGCAGGATCGCCACCTTGTCGGAACCCTTGAGCGCGCCCACCAGCTCACCCAGCAGACCCGTCCCCACGATTACCGGGTAGGGCGGATTCACCTCGACGGTGATCGTTGTCGGCTCGGCGCTAGTCATTGTCGGCTCACTCCTTGGTTTCGGTTCCGGAAGGGTCGGTACGCGCGGGGGCGATGACGCCCGACGCACGCCGTCGTGAACGGGGACGCCGACGGGGACGTCGCCGCCGCGAGGAGACGGGTGCATCCGGATTCTCCAACCGGGAGACGATCATCCGCACCACGGCACCGGGGTTTCGCCGGTCGGTGTTGACCTTGATGGTGGCAACCTCGCGGTACAGCGGCACCCGCTGCGACATCAGGGCGTGATACTTCTCGGCACGATCCGGTCCGGCGAGCAGCGGACGCACCACACTTCCCCCGGTGCGCCGAATCCCCTCCGCGGCACTGATTTCGAGATACACCACAGTATGCCCGGCGAGCGCTTCCCGGACTCCTGGAGTGAGCACGGCGCCGCCGCCGAGCGAAACCACTCCATCTTGCTGATCAAGCGCCTGCCGAATCACCGATTCCTCGATACGCCGGAATTCCGGTTCGCCGTCGGCGGCGAAGATGTCGGCGATGGTGCGACCGGCCGCTGTCTCGATGCCGTTGTCGGTGTCATAGATGTTGACGTCCAACGCTTTTGCCAGCCGACGGCCAATGGTGGACTTACCCGATCCGGGCAGCCCGACAAGAACGGCTTTGGGGCTCATCCCGCTGTGTTAGCCGCTCTTCGCGCAAGCTGCTCATCGGACGATTCCCGGCGTGGTTCCCGCTGCGCCACCGCATCCAGGTACGCACCGACATTGGTCTTCGTCTCGGACAGCGAGTCGCCACCGAATTTCTCCAGTGCGGCACGCGCCACCACCAGCGCGACCATCGCCTCGGCGACCACCCCAGCGGCCGGCACCGCGCACACGTCGGAACGCTGGTGGATTGCGACAGCTTCGTCCCCGGTGGACATGTCGACGGTGGCCAGCGCCCGCGGCACAGTGGAGATGGGCTTCATGGCCGCCCGCACCCGCAGCGGCTGGCCGTTCGTCATGCCACCTTCAAGGCCTCCGGCACGATTGGTGGAGCGCAGGATGCCGTCGGGGCCCGGGTAGATCTCGTCGTGCGCGGCACTGCCACGCCGGCGAGCGGTGGTGAAACCGTCGCCGATCTCAACGCCCTTGATGGCCTGGATCCCCATGATGGCCGCGGCCAGCTGGCTGTCCAGCCGGTCGTTACCACTGATGAAGGAGCCAAGTCCGACAGGCAGGCCCGCGACCACGACTTCTACCACGCCACCGAGGGTGTCGCCATCCTTCTTGGCGGCTTCGATCTCGCCGATCATCGATGACTCGGCCTGCGCGTCGAACGCCCGCACCGGGCTGGCATCGATGGCGGCCAGGTCCGCAACGCCCGGAACCGGCCCGTCGTAGGGCTCAGAGTCTCCGATGGAGATGACGTGCGAGATGACATCGACGCCCAGGGCCTGCTTGAGGAATGCCTTGGCAATGGTGCCCACCGCGACACGGGCCGCGGTCTCGCGCGCACTGGCCCGCTCCAGCACCGGACGAGCGTCGTCGAATCCGTACTTGAGCATGCCCGCGTAGTCCGCATGTCCGGGACGGGGCCGTGTCAGTGGCGCGTTGCGCGCGATGTTCTCCAGCTCGGCAGGGTCGACGGGGTCCGGAGACATTACGGTCTCCCATTTGGGCCATTCGGTATTACCGATCTCGATGGCCACCGGCCCGCCCAAGGTCAGACCGTGTCGCACGCCGCCGATCATGGTGACCTGATCGGCCTCAAAGGCCATCCGCGCCCCTCGGCCGTAGCCCAGGCGGCGACGCGCCAGCTGCCTGCCAATGTCTTCCGATGTCAGTTCGACACCAGCGACCATGCCTTCCATGACCGCGACCAATGCACGTCCATGCGATTCACCTGCCGTGATCCAGCGCAACACGTGTGCCATTGTCCCATGCGGGCACTCCGGTCTTCCAAATCGATCGGGACAGTGGATGGTTCTTTGTCAGATGCCTGGTGCCAGGGCCAACAACCCGACAGCCGATGCGGTGGCCAGACACATCGACGGTCCGTGCGGAACCGAGACGCCCCGACGTCCGCGGGCAAGGAACAGCGCGCCGATCAGGCCGGTGAGCAGCGGCGCACCGATCGCCGCCAGGAACCACGCGTCCAATCCGAATGCCCCCGCCAGGCCGCCGGTGCCAAAGGCGAGCTTCACGTCCCCAGCCCCCATCGCACGCGGCGACAGCAGGTGCGCCACCAGATACAGGCCAGTCAGTGCCGCCGCACCCGCCGCCATCGGCGGACTGCGGTCGAGTATCGCTACCGCGACGACCCCCACGGCCGCGGGCAGAGTGAGCCAATTCGGCAGCCTGCGGTACCTGATGTCGAAATACGACAGCGCCGCCATCCAGCACAGCACCGCCACCCCCGCCCCGAAAATCATGTGGGGAATGTAACGCCGCGCGGCTAGATTTGGAGTAGTGACGACGACATTGTGGAGCGCACAGGAATACAGCCGATTTGGTGACGAACGCAGTCGCCCGTTCTACGAACTTCTTTCTCGGGTGCCGGCCTCGGATCCGCGTACCGTCGTTGACTTGGGTTGCGCCAGTGGAATCTTGACTGTCGACTTGGCCCGCCGATGGCCCAACGCTTCGGTACTGGGACTGGACTCCTCCGCCGAACTGCTGGCCACCGCACCAGCCGACCTACCCGCCAATCTGCATCTCGAGCGAGGCGATATCGCGGACTTCCGGGCAGACGGAGTAGACGTGCTGTTCACCAATGCGGCGTTGCAATGGCTTCCGCAGCACCGCGAGCTCATCACCGGGTGGGCACAGCAGCTCAATCCGGGCGGCTGGCTGGCCTTTCAGGTTCCTGGCAACTTCGGCGCGCCCTCCCATGCGCTGATGCGCCAGGTGGCCGAATCGCCGCGCTGGGCATCGCGATTGGGTGGGGTGCTGCGTGGAACCGAGAGCACTGACGGGGCCGAAGGTTATGCGCGCCTGGCGCTTTCCGCCGGCCTGGTCCCGGATGCCTGGGAAACGACATATGTGCACCTGCTCGCGGGCGAGGATCCGGTGTTGCGATGGGTGCACGGCACCGGACTGAGGCCTGTCGTGTCGGCGCTCTCGGTCGACGAATTCGCCGAGTTCGAGGCGGAATACGCCGGACTGCTGCGCCAGGCATATCCGCCTTCCGGCGACGTCACACCGTTCGGATTCCGCCGGATCTTCTGTGTGGCATCCAAGGCGGAAGTGGGTCGATAGAATCGGGCGGTGCCGGATACCAATGCCAAGGAACGCTCGCTTACCGGGCATGAGGCACGTTGGGAGCGGCATAACTCCGCCCGACAGACGCGCATCGTGGAATCTGCCGTCGCACTGCTCGACGAAACGCCGCCCGGCACCGAGATTCCCGTGCAGTCAATCGCCAAGCGGGCAGAGCTGGCCAAGTCCGTGGTGTACCGGCAGTTCGAGGGCCGCGAGGACCTCGATCGACGCATTCGCTCGTATCTGATGGAGGACTTCGATACGACAATCTCGTCACAGCTCGACGTCACCAGGGGTTCCATCAACGACATCGCCACCAGAACCATTCGGGCGGTGCTGGATTGGATGACCGACTACCCGCATCGCTATGAGTTCATGGGCTCAGGTACCACGGACGAGGATCCCGCCGTCGATGCGGTCAGTACGGTCAAGGTGCGCATGGAGCAGCGTGTCCGCGGGGTCCTGATCCCGATCACCGAGCTACTCGGAATCGACTACAGCCCCTTCGAATCGGTCACCTATGCGGTCGTGACGATGGTCGAAGGAACCCTCTCCCGATGGCTACGGGAAACCGACCCCGTGCGCAGTCGCACCGAGATCGTCGACGACCTCGCCAACTACGTCTGGTACGTGCTGGACGGGGCAGGGCGCTCGATGGGCGTGTCCTTAGATCCGCAGACCGAATTGATGGCCGCGATCGCCGAACTGTCAGGCGCCAACCGCTAGCGGCGCGCCCATGTGTGAACGGTCGGGCTCGCTGCGGTAGCGCGACGGACGGCCATCGATGTGCATCAGCTTCCACAGCGGGCGCACCCACCACGGCCGCATTCCGATGTCTTCGGTGAGCTTGCGCATGTCCCCGAAGTACTCGGAAAGGGTGTGCCGAGCGTGGGCGCTACGCCAGAAGGCCTGCTTGAAAACCTCACGCGGGATGCCGAACTCGGCGGCGAAGGACCGCGGCGGAATCATGATCTCGTTGGCCAGCAACTTCATGACGACCGGGAACAACAGGGTGCAGAGCGCACGCTTGCGCGCGCTCATCAGCGGCATGTGCACGCGCAGGAACTCACCCGCGAAGGAAATATGCCGCGCCTCTTCGGCGACGTGGATTTCCATCGTGCGCCGGACAGCCGGCGGCAGATCGACGTCCTTGCGGATCAAGGACTTCTGATAGTGGTCGATGGGCTCCTCGCCGCCGAGGATGCCGATGAAAAGCACCACATGGGCCCAGCCGCCCGCCACGCCGATGATCGGTGACAGCCTGCGGAACCACTTGCGCATACCCGGGACGTCGTCACCGATGCGGTTGACGAGTTCCTGGAACATCTGGATGTGGTTGCACTCCTCGGTCATCTCGTGGAGGCAGTAGCGGAACTCCGGCGAGCCGTTCGGCAGCTTCATGAGGTACTGCATCATGCCGCGGATCAGGATGCTCTCGAAGGCAAGCCCGACCTTGACGCTATTGGCCAGTCGCCAGCGGCCGATCTCGATTTGGCGGTCGAGCGGCAGATCCCGGTACCACTGGGTGGCGCCGAGGGTGTCCAGCTCCGGGTTCAGCACCCAGCGCGGATCGTTGCGATCGATTTGGTAATCGGGCGCATCCCAGTCGATGTCCGTGAAGGGATCGAAGTGCAGGCGCACCGAGCCTTCGGACAGCGTGTGCAGGGTCTGCAGGTACTCCGCGTCGAAATCGCTCGGCCCGGGGACGGTGTAAAGCGGCATTGCTTCCTCCTCGAATTACCGTCCAATTTACTGGGACTCGGCATCCCATGCAACCTCTGATGGGACCAAAAGTCCCATAAATTTGATTTCCGCAGGTCTTACCGTCATTCGCGGGTCCGACTCTCCCCACGGCCACTGGCCGGCAACGCCGAATTGCTGAATGGTCAGCGCAGGGCGGCGGTCATCGCCGCCCGCGGCGCTGGCTGCCCGGTAAACAGCTCCACCTGGGTAAACGCCTGGTTGAGCAGCATCTCTAAACCGCCAACCACCGCCGCGCCGCGGCGGTGCGCCGCGGCTGCCAGTTCGGTGGGCCACGGGTGGTAGATAACGTCGAGAATCGCGGGAGCCACCGCCAGGGACTCTGCATAGGCGGTGGCGGCTTCCGCGGGCACGGTGCTCACCAGCACGCCCGATGACGCGCACACCGATGACAGGGCCACATCATCGAATCCAGTCACCGATGTCGGCACACCGACCCGTTCGGCCAATTCGAGAGCACCCTGCGCCCGGGCGGCATCGCGGGCCACCACGGTCAGGGACCGCACACCCATGGCCGCCAGCGCGACGATCGCCGGCCGCGCAGTACCTCCGGCACCGACGATCACCGCCGCGTGCCCCGAGGGGTCGATCCCGGCGCCACGCAGCGCCCCGGATACGCCGTCGACATCCGTGTTGTCGGCATGCCAACCATCACCCGCGCGAACCAGCGTGTTGGCAGCGCCGATCAATCGCGCGCGCTCGGTGCAGCTGGAGGCGGATTCCAGGGCGGCGAACTTGCCGGGCATGGTCACCGAGAAACCCACCCATTCGGGCCCGGCACCGCCCACCACACCGGGCAACTGATCCGCCGTGCACTCGATGCGTTCGTAGGTCCAGTCGGTCAGACCCAGCGCGCGATAGGCCGCCAGATGCAGATCAGGTGAGCGGGAATGCCCGATCGGTGATCCGAGGACCGCGGCACGGCGAGTGTCAGCCGCGCTCATGCTCATCACCCGAGAGGCTCATCGCGCACTGTCCAGGATGCCGTTCTTCTTGGCCAGCTCGATATTGGCCAGGTGTTCGTTGTAGTCGGCGGTGAACAACGTGGTGCCCTCGGCATCGATCGTGACGAAGTACAGCCAGTCCCCCGGCTCCGGATGCTCGGCCGCCTGCAGCGCCTCCGGGCTCGGCGAAGAGATCGGGGTAGCCGGAAGCCCCTGCGACACATAGGTATTCCAGAGCGTCTTGTTTTCCCGGTCGTGGTCGGTGGTCGCGATTTCTTGGCGGTCCAACGGATAGTTCACCGTGGAGTCGAATTCCAGCTTCTGATGCTTGGCCAGTCGGTTGTAGACCACCCGCGCCACCTTGGCGAAATCGCGAGGCTTGGCCTCTCGCTGCAACAGTGAGGCCACCACCAGCACCTCGTAGGGCGACAATCCGGCCGCGTCGGCCTGCAATAGCCCCAGCTGCTGATACTGCGCCGTGCTCTCCCGGATCAAGGAGGCCAGAATCTGCTCCGGCTCAGCCATCGGGTCGAAGTCCCACCGCCCCGCGGCGATCAACCCCTCGATGCGGCGATGGTCATCGCGTACGGCGTTGACCCCGTTGGACGCCCACTCCGGCACCGCAAGCTCGGCCTGCGACGCCGTCGTGGCGGCCTGCCGCAAGTCCGATGCGGCCACACAGTGCTTTTCGCCGTCCAGATCCACACAGGAGGCACGCGCGATCAGGGTGAAGATGCCCTCGGTGACCGCGCCATTGGCCACTGCGGAGACGTCGTCGAGCTGACGCCCCTCGGGAATGACGAGCAGACCGACCCGGTTGTCTTGCTCGGCCAGACGTGCGACGGCTTGCTTACCCGGAATCTTGGTGCGCAGCTTGTAGAAGCCGGGCTGAATCGCAGCGATGGCCTGATTGCCTTGCGCGGCATCGGTGAACGCAATCGGGGTGGCCACCACGCCCTCATCCTTCAGACGCTGCCCGATGACCTTGGTGGTGTCGCCGGGGTGCACCTCGAACACAAAGTCCTTGACTCCGGACCCCGAATAGTCGGTCACAGGGGCATCGGCACCGAACAGGCTGTCCCACAATGTGGCTCCGCCGACAACGGCTGCGACCGTGATGATGATGACCAACGCAAGGCCCGCGAGTCCGGCATTGCGCCGGCGCCGGGCCGCTGCCCTGCGCCGCGCCCGTTCACGACGAGTCTCCCGGGGGCGAGGACCGACCGCGACCGGTACAGCCCGGCGGCCGCCTCCCCAGTCGTCGTCGGGCTCCTGGCGATCGTCCCAGTCGCGCCAGTCGCTCAACGCGTGCCCCCTTCACTGCCGCACCGGCGCCGCTGCTCAAGCCAATCCTGCAGAATGGCCACCGCTGCCGCCTGGTCGATGATCCCGCGCTGCTGACGAGACCGTACTCCTGCCTCGCGCAGGGAACGCTGGGCGGTAGTAGTAGTGAAACGCTCGTCTACTAAGCGCACCGGCACCGGGGCAATTCGCTTGCCCAGCTCACGGGCGAACCCCGTCGCGTCGCGCGCGGACGCCCCCGTTCCTTCGCGCAGGTTGCGCGGCAGGCCGACAACGACCTCGACCACGCTCATCTCCTCAATCAACTCCGCAATACGGCGAAAATCGCTGTCTTCCTTTGCATCCCGCGGAACCGTCTCCACCGGAGTGGCGAGAATTCCGTCGGGATCGCTCGATGCGATGCCGATTCTGACGGTACCCACATCCACGCCGAGACGACGTCCTCGGCCCGGGTCGTCGGGGCCGGGACGATCCGGGGTGGGCGCTTCGGTCGTCGGTCTTCCCGCGAGCGGGTCATCCATGCTGTCGGGCACTCGATTCAGGCCCGGCGGATCTGTTCACGCAGCGCCTGCAGCGCCGCGTCAATGCCGGAGGGATCCTTGCCGGATCCCTGTGCCGTGTCGGACTTACCGCCGCCTCGACCGTCCACGGCCGATCCGATGGCGCCCACAAGGTCGCTGGCACGCAGCCCCGCATCTTGCGCGGCCTGATTGACCGACACCACGAAGGGCACCGAGCCGTTTCCGGCCGCGATCAGGGCCACCACCGCGGGGTCACTGCCGAGCCGGCCCCGGATGTCGCCGATCAGGCTGCGCAGGTCGCCCGCGCCGGTGCCATCGGGCAGCCGGTGCGCGACCACGGTGACAGTGCCGGCCGAAGTGCCCAGGCGTTCGGCGTTGTTCACCAATGTCGCGATGGACGCCTTCACCGAGGCCAAACGTGTTTGCTCCAATTCCTTTTCGGCCACCTTGAGCCGATCCACCAGGGTGGCGACCCGGCCCGGAACCTCCTCGGAGGGCACCTTCAGCGTCGAGGACAGCGCCGCCATCAGGGCACGCTCCCTGGAGAGGTACCGGAACGCGTCGAGCCCGACGTAGGCCTCCACGCGGCGGACCCCGGAGCCCACCGAGGACTCCCCCAGTAGCGTCACCGGCCCGATTTGCGAGGAATGCGCCACATGCGTCCCGCCGCACAGTTCCAGTGAGAACGGTCCGCCGATATCGACCACACGCACCCGGTCGCCGTAGTTCTCGCCGAAGAGCGCCATCGCGCCCATCGACTTGGCCTGGTCCAGATTCGTGACGAAGGTGTTGACGGGGTAGTTGGCCTCGACCGCCTTGTTGGCGACGTCCTCCACCTCTTGCCGCTGCGCCTCCGAGAGCCCCCCCTGCCAGCTGAAGTCGAAACGCAGATATCCGGGCCGGTTCAGCGAGCCTGCCTGAACGGCATTGGGCCCCAGCACTTGCCGCAACGCGGCGTGCACCATGTGCGTGCCCGAGTGACCCTGAGTGGCGCCGTGGCGCCACTGCGGATCCACCGAGGCCACCACCTGGTCACCCTCGACGAACTCACCGGATTCCACCGTGACCTTGTGCACGAACAGGGTTTTGGCGATCTTCTGAACATCAGCGACCTTCGCCTGCGATGTCGCGTTGGCCCCGTCTCCGCGAATGGATCCGACGTCGGCGATCTGGCCACCTGATTCGGCGTAGAGCGGGGTGCGGTCCAACACGATTTCCGCCTCGGTGCCCGCTGAGGCAACCGGCACCCGGGCACCGTCGACAAAGATGCCCAGAATCGTGGCCTGGGAATCCAATTCGTCGAACCCGGTGAATTCCGTGGGCCCCGCGTCAACAAGTTCGCGGTACGCCGTCAGGTCCGCATGGGCGTGCTTGCGCGCGGCAGCGTCAGCCTTGGCGCGCTGCCGCTGCTCGTTCATCAGATCCCGGAAGCCGTTCTCATCCACCGAAAGCCCGGCCTCGGCCGCCATTTCGAGGGTGAGCTCGATCGGGAATCCGTAGGTGTCGTGCAGGGTGAACGCATCGTTACCCGAAAGCGTGCTCTTTCCAGCCGTTTTCGTCTTGTCCGCGGCGTCCTCGAACAGCTTCGAACCGGAAGCCAGGGTGCGGTTGAACGCGGTCTCCTCGGCAACGGCGATTCGGCTGATGCGTTCGAAGTCGGTCACCAACTCGGGGTACGACGGGCCCATCTCGTCACGCACCACGGCCATCAGCTCGCCCATCATGGGCTTTTCGACGCCAAGCAACTTGGTGGAGCGGATGATCCGGCGCAGCAGGCGGCGCAGCACATAGCCGCGGCCTTCGTTGCCGGGGCTGACCCCGTCACCGATGATGATCGCCGCGGTGCGCGCGTGATCGCCGATGACGCGGTAGCGGACGTCGTCCTCGTGGCTACCTTGCCCGTATCCGCGCGGGGCGACTGCTGCCACGCAATCGATGACAGGCCGCACCAGGTCGGTTTCATAGACGTTGTCGACACCCTGCAACAGACACGCGATGCGCTCGACACCCATACCCGTGTCGATGTTCTGACGCGGCAGCGGCCCGAGGATCTCGAAGTCCGTCTTGGAGGTGCCCTCGCCACGCTCGTTCTGCATGAACACGAGATTCCAGATCTCGATATAGCGATCCTCGTTGGCCTCCGGGCCACCCTCGATGCCGTACTCGGGGCCACGGTCGTAGTAGATCTCTGAACACGGGCCGCACGGACCGGGGATGCCCATGGACCAGTAGTTGTCGGCCATTCCGCGGCGCTGAATCCGGTCCAGCGGCAGCCCGGCGATCTCCTGCCACAGCCCGATGGCTTCATCGTCATCGAGATAGACGGTGGCCCAGAGTTTCTCCGGGTCGAACCCGTAACCACCTTCGGACACCGGGTTGGTCAACAGCGTCCAGGCCAGCTCAATCGCCTCACGCTTGAAGTAGTCGCCGAAGGAGAAGTTCCCGGCCATCTGAAAGAACGTGTTGTGCCGGGTGGTGATGCCCACCTCGTCGATGTCCGGGGTGCGAATGCACTTCTGGACGCTGGTGGCCGTGTTGTACGGCGGCGTGCGCTGCCCCAGGAAGAACGGCACGAACTGGACCATGCCGGCGTTGACGAACAGCAGGTTGGGGTCGTCGAGAATCACCGAGGCGCTCGGTACCTCAGTGTGACCGGCCTTCACGAAGTGGTCCAGGAATCGCTTCCGGATCTCGTGTGTCTGCATGTCGTCCTTGCGTGTAGCTGGGGAATCTGACCGGACCACCCTACCGGTGCGTCTGCCTACCGCCGGTATACGCCAAGGTCAGGAGGTACCGCCACCGAGTATCTGGTCCGTCACACTGCGCCCGGCTAACCGGAAAGAGACGCTCGACACACATGAACGCGCTCGGACCGCGTACGCAGCAAGCCCGGCCGGTGACCGCTAAGGCGCGTCGCGGATCGAGCTGTCGACGGCGCCGCCGATGGGTGCGGTCGCGAGGCCAGTGAATGGCCCCAGGAAGGGGCTCAGCAGAATGCCGGCTCCTGCCTCCGCGGCGTTACCGGCGGCACCGGCCCCGACGTCGCGGCCGTACTGCTCCACCCAGGGGTCAACAGGCGCAGGTGGTGGCGGGCCTGGATCGTCGAGGACGGGCTCGGGTCCCGGCTCAGGCTCCGGATCTGCCCACGCCATGGTGGGCGCCGCCATCACAGCGAGCGATGCCAGTAATCCCCCCGCGATCACACGCATACGTAACGCCATGTCGTCCAGTATGCCGAGTGTGCGATTTGTGTCGATTTACCGGCCAGAACCGACAAAATCCGCACACTCGATCACAACTCAGCGCTTCAGCCCACGGCGAATGATGGCGCGCAGTTTGTCCAGCCGCGATCCGATGTCACGTTCGTTGCCGTGATCGGTGGGCTGGTAGTAATCGGCACCGACCAGCTCATCGGGCGGATACTGCTGCGCCACCACACCGTCGCGGTCGTTGTGCGGGTACACGTATCCGACGGCGTTGCCCAGTTTTGCGGCGCCGCTGTAGTGGCCGTCACGCAGATGCGGCGGCACCAGCCCGGCCCTCCCCGCGCGGATGTCACCCATCGCCGCACCCAGTGCCGCGGGAACCGCTCCCGACTTGGGCGCGGTCGCGAGGTGGATGGTCGCGTGGGTCAAGGTCAGCTGCGCCTCAGGCATCCCGATCAGTTGCACTGTCTGGGCGGCCGCCACCGCCAACGGCAACGCGGTGGGGTCTGCCATGCCGACATCCTCACTGGCCAGGATCATCAGCCGCCGGGCGATGAAGCGCGGGTCCTCCCCGGCGATCAGCATGCGCGCCAGATAGTGCAGCGCGGCGTCCACATCGGAGCCCCGGATCGACTTGATGAAGGCGCTCACCACGTCGTAATGCTGGTCACCGTCGCGGTCGTAGCGCACCGCTGCCCGATCCACCGACTGCTCGACCACTTCGACGGATATGACCGAGCCCGCGCCTTCGGCTGTTTCTGCGGCGACTTCCAGCGCGGTCAGTGCGCGCCGCGCATCGCCCGCGGCCAACTGCGCCAGCAGGCTCAGCGCCTCGGCGTCGACGGTCACCGCACCACCGAGCCCGCGCTCATCGGCGATCGCCCGCTCGAGTACCTCGCGAATATCGTTGTCGCCCAGCGGCTGCAACTGAAGTATCAGCGAACGCGAAAGCAGCGGTGCCACCACCGAAAAGGAGGGATTCTCCGTGGTGGCGGCCACCAGCAGCACCACCCGGTTCTCGACCGCCGCGAGCAGCGCATCCTGCTGTGTCTTGGAGAACCGGTGCACCTCGTCGATGAAGAGCACTGTCTGGCGGCCATGGACGGCGGCACGGCGCGCATCGTCGATGACCGCTCGCACCTCTTTCACGCCCGCGGACAGGGCCGACAACGCTTCGAACCTGCGCCCGGTGGCCCCCGAAATCAAGGATGCGAGAGTTGTCTTCCCTGTGCCCGGCGGTCCGTACAGGATGACCGAGGCCGCGCCGGAGCCGTCGACGAGGCGGCGCAACGGCGAGCCCTGCTTGAGCAGGTGCCCCTGCCCCACCACCTCATCGAGTGTGGCGGGGCGCATGCGGACAGCGAGGGGCGCGTTGGGCGCCACCCCCGCATCCACAGGGGCCACGTCGAACCCGCCCCCGGGCACGTCGAACAGGCTGTCTGACACGTCTCAGGCTTACCACGTCGGGCCGACGGGTTCAGTGCAGCCCGTCACTGGTCAGGCAGCGTGACGAAATCGATGAGTTCCTCGACACGGCCGATCAGGGCGGGCTCCAGGTCGGCCCAGGTGCGCACCTTGCCGCGGATCCGGCGCCAGGCCTCGGCAATCTCGGTCTGACTGCCATGAGGCCAGCCCAGTGCCTGGCAGATGCCGTGCTTCCATTCGATGTCCCGTGGCACGGTGGGCCAGGCATGCAGGCCGATCCGCTCGGGCTTGACCGCTTGCCAGATGTCGACGAACGGATGCCCGACCACGAGGGTGTGCTCGCCGTAGGGGCCCTTCTGCACCGTTTCGGCGATACGTGATTCCTTCGACCCCTTCACCAGGTGATCAACCAGCACTCCGAGCCGACGCCCCGGACCGGGCTGGAATTCCTTCACGATGGCCGCGAGGTCGTCCACCCCGCCCAGGTACTCGACGACCACACCTTCGACGCGCAGGTCGTGACCCCACACCTGCTCGACGAGCTCCGCATCGTGACGGCCCTCGACGTAGATTCGGCTGGCCAGCGCCGTGCGTGCCTTAAGACCCTGTACCGCAACCGATCCCGATGCGCTCCTGGATGGCTTGGTGGGTGTGTGCCGCAACGGCTCCTTGAGGATCACCGGTTTGCCGTCGATGAGATATCCCGGCCCGACCGGGAATCCGCGGACTCGTCCGTGCCGGTCCTCCAGATCCATCCGGCCGTACTCGATCCGCACGACGGCACCCACGAAGCCCGTCTGGGCATCCTCGACCACCAGGCCCTTTATCGCCGCGACCTCGGTCGATTGAGGACGCCGCGGAGCATGCGGGTTGTTGGACAGGATGTCGGTGCCATAGCGATCAGCCACCCGGCGATGGTAGGAACGCGTCGGCGCCGCATCCGGCTACGACGCGCCCCTGTGACTAGACCGTGATCGGAACCGCGTGCGCGTGAGTGCGAGTGGCCACCACCGAATCGGCGAGTGCCCCCTGCACATAGAGGTCGCGGGTGCGCGAACGCTGCACCTTTCCCGAGGAGGTTTTGGGCAGCTGGCCCGGCTGCAACAACACGACATCGGCCAGCGCCAGACGCGTGCGGTCGGACACCGAACGCCTGATCTTCGTGATCTGCGCAGCATTGTCGTCGTCGCTCTTGCCGGATCGTTCGGCGGCGATCACCACGTGTTCAGTGACATCTCCCGGTACGGAGAAGGCCACCACATTGCCCTTCCGGATGCCAGGCACATCCTCTACCGCCCATTCGACCTGCTGCGGGTCGTAGTTGCGCCCATTGACGACGAGGATGTCCTTCTTACGCCCGGTGACGTACAGGTTGCCGTCCGCGATGAACCCGCGATCACCGGTGCTCAGCCACCCGTCGGCACTGAAGGCATTACGGGTTGCCTCCTCATTCTCGAAGTATCCGGCCGCGACCGATGGTCCGTGAAACTGAACGTCGCCGACACGCCCCTGCTCCAGCTCTCGCCCGGCGTCGTCGACGATCCGCACGCGGTGCCGGTCGTCGAGTACCTTCCCGCAGCTGACGAAGGTGAGGACGTCATCGCCTACGGCGGCGGGGACCACCAGACCCTCATTCCGGTATGCCGCACCGGAAATGGGCAGACGCTCGAAACGGCTGGCAAGGCTGTCGAAGGTGATCGCGAGGGTGGCCTCGGCCATGCCGTAGGCAGGCATCACGGCCTCCTGTGTGAGTCCGTGCGGGGCATACGCCTCGATGAAGGCATCCAGCACCTCGGCGTTGATCGGTTCGGCGCCGCAACCGAAGACCCGCACGCTGGAAAAGTCCCACGCGGTCTCCCCTGCCGGGGGCGGCACGGCCTTCTTGACCGTCAATGCGAACGCGAAATTCGGTGCGAAGGAGACGGTTCCGCGATGCCTGGACACCGTGTCAAGCCAGATGCCCGGGTCACGCAGGAAGGCCAGTGTGGGCAGATACGTTGCTTGGAGCCCGAATAGCACCACACTCAGGAAATGCCCGATCAGACCCATATCGTGGTAGAGCGGAAGCCAGCTGACCAGGCGTTCGGTGGGGTACTTCTGCGCCTCCAGGCAGCGCAGATTTGTCAGGAATGAGTGCGCGTTGGCCCACAGCGAGGCGTCGGTCACCCGGACGGCCTTCGGTTTTCCGGTACTGCCACTGGTGAACTGCAGGAAGGTGACCTGATCTGTGGTGCGCGGGGCGGCATCCACGTAATCGCCTCCGGCGGTGACAGTTTCGGTAGGCACCACGGCACCCACCTGGGCACCGAATCTGGCCGACAGGTTCAGCACCTCGTCTACCCATTGCGGTGCGATGAGTCCGCGAGATCCGCTGGAGGACAGCACTGATTCGAGGAAGTCGAGGTATGCGTCCTGCTTACCCAGGCTCGTCGGCGGATACAACGGCACGGGTATGGCACCGAGCCACACGATCGCGAGGAACCCGGTGACGAATTCACGGGTATCCGGCACTACCAGCGCCACCCGGTCACCCGGCGCGATGCCGTGTGCCGACAACGCACCGGCGCCGCGAGCCACCTCACCCAGCAGCTCCGCGAAGGGCACCAATACCTCGCTACGGTCGTCGCCGATGAATGTCAGTCCGCGGGTGGTCGACGCGGCATTGGCCTGAAGCGCCGTGGCCAACGATCGCGGGTTATCGATGTCGAACATCGTCACGCTCCGTTCAGGTTCTGGGTTGCGGGGTTGACAAGGTTCGCAAGGATTTTCACGGTGCGGTCGATCTGCTCGAAACTGTGGCTGGCCGTCACGAAGAAGCGCAGTCGCGTCTGATCGTTGGGCACGGCGGGGTACAGGATCGGATCGACGTTGATGCCGGATTCGCGCAGCTGCGCGGCCAGCAGAAGCGATCGGCGCGAGTCACCCACCACGAACGGGATGATCGGTGTCCCATTGCTGTCGCCGAACGAGAGACCGGCGCCCGCAAACGCGGCACGCATGTAGTCGGCGTTGGCATGCAGTGCGGCAACACGTTCCGGCTCGGCCTGCAGAATCTCGATCGAGGCGAGCGAGGCGCCGGCCGACGCCGGTGGCAGCCCGCAACTGTAGATGAAGCCGGGCAGGCTGTATTTCAGGTACTCGATCAGCTCGCGAGATCCGCCGAGGTAGCCACCGCAGCTGGACAGCGATTTCGACAGGGTGCCCATCCAGATGTCGACCTGAGAACGGTCCACGTCGAAGTGCTCGCCGATGCCGCCGCCGCCCGCACCGAGAACCCCGATGGAGTGCGCCTCGTCGACCATGAGCAGGGCGTCATGCCGCTTGGCCACCTCGATGAACGCCGGCAGGTCGGCGATGTCACCGTCCATGCTGTAGGCGCCTTCGATCACCACCAGAGCCCGACGGTATCGGTCGCGAACGGTGCCGAGTAGCTGGTCCAGATGTGCGGCGTCGTTGTGCTTGAACGGACGCCGCGTCGCACCGGACAAGCGGCAGCCCTGCATGATGCTGTCGTGCGCCAGCGCGTCGTGCAGCACGATGTCCTGCTCACCAAGAATGTGGCCGATGGCAGTGACATTCGTGGAATGGCCGCCGACGAGGGTGACCACATCCTCAACCTTCAGCAGCCGCGCGATGGCCGCCTCCAGCTCGCGGTGCACCGGCTTCTCCCCCGAAAGCAGTCGGCTTGCGGAAACCGATGTGCCGTAACGGCTCAACGCCTCTTGGGCGCGGGCGGTGACCCGCTCGTCCCCCGACAGTCCCAGATAGTTGTAGCTCGAGAAGTTGATCAGCACACGATCGCCCACGCGGGTGGTGTCATTGACAACCTGCTGGTGCACCGTGAAATACGGGTTCTCCGTGCCCTCGCTGTCGAAGTCTTTCAGCCGCTTGTCCAGCGCCTGCCACTCCGGGAAATCCGTGATCGTGCGCTCACGACTGACCCGCTCGACGAGGACCTCACCGGAGGGCTCGGGTTTCGCGACCACCACAGCCGTCTGCCCTGCTGCCAGAGCCACGACATTGCCCACTGTGAGTTCCTTGGCACTGAAGTCCTGCAGTGCAAGGTCCGGATTGCCCTTCTGCAGGGTCTTGAACAGCTCCGTGAGCATCAGCGAGTCAAAGCCCAGATCACCGACGAGGAGGTGTCCGGCGGTGAGCGCCGCCGCGTCATATGATCCAATGCGCGCGATCTCGTTGAGCGCATTGCTGTTTCGATTCACGGACGTACGCTGCGGGTTGGGTACCGTGACAGGTTCCACGGCGACGGGTATCGCGGGTACCGCCTGAGCAATCGGCGGCAGGTCGACGGCCTGGCTACCCAGGACCGTAGTGAGTAGCGCGGTCTGTTCACGCCAGAGCGAGATGATGTCCTGCACGAGGGGTGATTCCTTCCCGATAGGCGCGGATTGTGTCCGCTTCGCCGGAGAGCTGTCCTGAGGAATCGCCGCGAGGGTGCGCCGCGATTCACGCTTCTTCACCGGCCACAGTGACTTGGCGGGAACCGGCCGTGTGGTCAGCAGTGCGCCCGGGTGATCGGACGGGCCGTCCAATGCGGTGGGCACGCCAACCGAACGCAATTGGGCCCGTATCCGATTGAGCAGGCGAGCGTGCTCGGCGGTGTCCACCTCCACCAGATGATCGGCAGGAGCGCCCACCGACCGCGCGAGGTTCAACAGAGCACGCCCCGCACCGATCTGAAGAAAGACGGTGTCCGTGCCCCCGAGGGCGCCGAGGGCGCCGGAGAAACGCACCGGTGCGAGCGCGTGTTCACGCCACCGCGCGCGAATCTCCTCCGCATTGGTGTACTCGGATGCCGAGATGCACGATATGAAGGCGATTTCCGGGTTCCGGATGGGCAATTCCCCAACCAGCCTGTAGATTTCACGGTTCGCCGGTTCTAGCAGCGGACTGTGGAAGGCATGCGAGACGTTCAGCACCTTGTGCGGAACATCGGCGCCGATGAGTAGCGCACCGGCAGTGGCCAATCCGTCGGTGGTGCCGGCGAGGACGATCTGATCCGCGGCGTTGTGGTTGGCCACCCATACCGACGGAACGCCCTCGATGAGCGCGCGCAGCGTGGCCTCGTCACTTCGGCACGCGATCATCCCCCCGGCAGGAATGTCGGCATGGGCAATCGCCTCTCCCCGCCGGGCGGCAAAACGCACCGCCTCCTCGTCGGAGAGCACTCCCACGGTGGCGGCGGCGGCGAATTCCCCGACGCTGTGGCCCAGTACGACATCGGGAACGACACCGGCGCTGGCCAGATACTGCACGAGGGCCAGCTGCGTGATCAGCAGTGCCGGCTGGCAGCGGTCCGTGCTGGCGAGCGCCATCTCGGCATCCGGCGTGTGCTCGGCCGGATACATCACGTCGAGCAGTCCGGGGCTGTTCGCGGCCTCGGCGAGACGTTCGATAGTCGCATTCACCCCCGGCACCGCGGTTTTCAATAACGCGAGCTCGTTGACGGTCTGCGCCCCCTGGCCGGCGAACAGGAAGCAGACCCGAGGGATCGAGGAGGCCGGCTTGGCCGATCGATACCAGATGTCTTCGCCTATCCGCGTGGGAATCTCGCTACCTGCCTTGAGCACTGCGAGCGCGGCGCGCAGATGCTCGTGGAGCTCCAAGATCGAACCGGTGACGATCAGCAACTCCACCCCGCGGTCCTCGCGGCGTGTGAGCGTCCGGGCCACCTGTCCGAGGTCCAGGTCCGGTGTGGCGTCGATGTCGTCCAGCAGATACTGGCAGCGCACCTCGATATCGCTGGCATTTTCACCGCGAATCGGTATCACCCAGGAGTCCCGGGGTGTGCCTGTGCGCGCGACGTCACGCGGCTGACCCGCTTCCAGGAGTACATGCACATTGGTTCCGCCGAATCCGAACGCGCTGACACCCGCCACGTGCGGCCGTAGCGGCACAGCGGGCAGCGTGGTCGCCGATTCGGCGATGCGCCAACCCCGTTCCTCCAGATTTAGCGCTCCTCGTTTTTCACGAATGTTGGGCTGCGGCGGAATGATTCCGGTGCGCAACACCAGTGCCGTCTTAATCAGCCCGATCAGCCCCGCCGCGGACATGGCGTGCCCCACATTGGCTTTTGCACTGCCGAGATACCGCGGCAGATCCCCGCGGTGCGCCAGGCAAGAACTCAACGACTCGACCTCCACCGCGTCGCCAACCGGAGTGGCGGTACCGTGCGCCTCGACGTAATCGATCTGACCGGGATCCAGCCCCGCGTCCGCAAGTGCGAACTCGATCGCGGCGCGCTGTCCCGCGGCCTGCGGCTCCATCGGCCCGGCGCCGGAGCCGTCGTTGTTGCAGCCGACGCCACGTAGCCAGGCATGTACCTCGCCCCGCGCGGGCAGGGTGTCCTCGCGGGTCAACACGATGACGCCCGCGCCCTCACCGAGTACGAATCCGTCAGCGCTCGCGTCAAAGGGGGCGCAGACACCGGACTTTGAGACGGCGCCGATCTTCGAGAACATCACCAGCGAATCGGGCACCAGATTCAGGTGTACTCCGGCAACAATCGCCACCTCGCATTGCCGCGACCGCAGCGCAAGCACAGCGTTGTTCAGCGCGACCAGCGATGACGCGCAGGCGGCGTCGACCGCCATCGAAGGCCCGCGCAGATTGAACGCTCTGCTGATCATCGCGGCCGACATGTTGAGCAGCGAGCCCGGCATCGTGAACGGACGCACTACCGGGACATCCGCCGTCAGGGCCCGCGAGTCGATATCGGAGAGATTTGAGGAATCCCCGAATTGACCGGCGCCGAGCTGCACTCCGCGCAGGGGCGCACTCACCACCACCTCGCGAAAGTCGGATGTCGAGATACCGACGTATACGCCGACGCTGCGGCCCGCGAAGCTCTCCTGATCGAAGCCGGCATCCTCCAATGCCTCGCGCGTGGTGGTCAACAGGATCCGATGTTGCGGATCCATGACTTCGGCTTGCCGCGGCGAAATCCCGAAGGTAAGCGGATCGAACCGGTCGATACCGCTGACCGCGGCCATCACATCGGTGTAGGTGGTGTTGGGGCGCTTACCCTCGGGATCGAAGAACGGCCCATGCTCCCAGCGCTCCCGCGGGATCTGTCCGACGGCGGTGTCGCCTCGCAGCAGCATCTGCCAGAAGGATCGGACGTCCCCGGCCCCCGGTACCTGGCATGCCATCCCCACGATGGCCAGCGGCTCCGATGGACCGTTCCCGCGGTGCGCGTCCATCAGCCGGCGAGCTCAGCGGCCAGATGTGCACGTACGACGGCGGCCAGATCGGCGATCGTGTTCACCCTGACCAGCTCACGCGGAGGCAACCGGACTCCGGCGACCTCTTCGATATGCGTCAGGAATTCGAGGGTCTGCACCGAGTTGTAACCCAGGTCCGCGATCTCCGATTCGGGAGTGAGCTCGGGAAGCGCCTCGGTGGCCACCGACTCGATGGCCTCAACGACGAGGTCAAGCTCTTCGGAGAACACAATGTTGTTCGATGTCACCAGTCACCTCAAATATCTACGCGCGGATGATGTTTCGCAGCGATTGACAACGCTGTCATGGCGAACAGCGTCGAGGCTATGGAGATAAGTGGTGCGCTAAAACCCTGCACGTCCTGATGTGTCAAGTCAACGGCACGACCGGCCTTGTATGTCAGGTTGGATGACGTACAGATGTGATACTCAACACTTCCGGGAATGCATTACCCGTTCCGGTCGGCTGAAAGATATTCGCGCACAGCCTGTTCGAGGACCTGCATCGCGGTGGACATTGACCGAATGAGGTTCGATCCGGCGCTCAGTCCTCGGTAAAAGTATCGCCGCGCAGTGCGGCGATAACGTCCGCTGCGTGGCCGGCCACGACGACGTCGCCCACACGCTCGGCGGCCGCGTGTAGTGCCATCCAACGCCCCAGAAGTGCGGGGTGGCTCGGTGCGGGGTTCCCCAGGGCCACCGTGTCGTCGTCAATGTCGACATCGATGGTGAAGTACTCGTGGGTGGCCAGCCATACCCACATCAGCCGCGCATCCAGGATGCGCCGCGCGAGCATCTCGTCGTCCGCGAGCGCCGGTGCGATCGACACGACATCGGAGCTCCACGCCTCGGTCATCGCATCATCGAGCTCGGCGACCTCCTCGCGTTCGGTGGCGCCGAGGAACTCCGGGTAGACGGTGAGTGCGTGCGCGATGTCCAGCACGATGTCCCGGAATCCGCCCCATTCGTAATCGAGGATACGGACGCCGTGCTCGGTGACAAGGATGTTGTCGGGGGCAACCTCGGAAGGACTAAAGGCTCGAACGCCGCCCTTCTCGAAGAGTTCAGCTGTTTGCTGTAGGCGTGGAATCAGCGGCGTCGGTACCTCGAGGGAGTACTCACTCCTCAGGATCTGCTGCAGCGGGGCGATGGTGTCCGCTCCACCGAGGCGCTGCTGCGATGGGTCGACATCGGCCTTCTTCACATCAATGCGCCGAAGCAGTGCAGCAAAGTCTCCTTCGCGCCCCACCGTGGCCACATGCATCCGCCCCAGGGCTTGCGCCCACGCCATCAACGCGTGGTTTATCGCAGCGCGATTGCGCTCTGCGAGCAGTTCAGACATGGTCGGCGCGGAACCCAGGTCGGTGAGCACGATGAGTCGTTCGGCGATCGAGTAGGCAACCAGTTCTGGCCCGGGCCGATGCTTGGCCGTCAGGGAGTTTGCAAACTGGTACGACACGACCTCGCGCAGCACGGCGGCATGGGATCCGCCCTCGGGGACCTGCTTGATCACCATGGACTTCGGCAACGCGAAAGGGTTCTGCACCGCACGGACCCGAATAACGATCGCAGGCCCGCTGCCACCGAGATCTTCGGGTTCAGCCAACGTCACGGTTGCCCCCGCGCGCTTGGAGAGCAACTCCTCAGCTGTGGCGATAACCTGCGCGACGGGGTCTGCCAATAATGTGGTCATTACCGCCTCACCTTACCCCGTCTTTATAAGACTGTGGGGCGGCACACACTCATCTCAGAATTCACATCCATGCATTTGCCAGCGGGTGTCGTGGGCGTTGCCCTTGCGCGTTCTGACCGATCGGTCTAATTTGAGACCATGCGGTCTGCAGAGACATTGACCTTCACTGAACGGGCCCGACGGGCACAGATAGTGGCGGGCGCCATCGAGGTGCTCGCCGGTGCCGGGTATCCGCAGACGTCGCTGGCGAAAATTGCCGAGCACGTCGGAGTGGCCAAGAGCGCGGTGCTGTATCACTTCACATCGAAAACTGAGGTCATCGAATCCGTGATGCTCGAGGTGTTCACCCGGGCGTGCACCGCGATCGTGCCCGCAGTGCAGGCAGAGACCACCGCGATCGCACGTCTCACGGCCTACATCAGGGCCAACATCGAGTTCGTCGTCAGTAATCGGATGGCCGCGATCGCCCTACTGGAGATCATCACCGGTTATCGCAGTCAGGACGGTCTGCGGTTCGACCAGGCGGCGGCAGGCGCAGCGCCCCCCGCCGAGTTCGCCGCGATGGACCCCGAGGCGATTTTCCTCGACGGCGTCGCGACCGGTGAGTTCCAGTCGGTGTCGCCCCGGTTCATGAAGAACGCCTTGCGGGCGGCGCTGGATGGCGCCGTGTGGGAACTGGGACGTGACCCCGACTATGACGCCACCGGATACGGAGAACAACTCGTCGACATGTTCACCAAGGCCGTCGGGACAGCGCCATGACAACGATCGTGATCTCCGCATATGGCACCCGTGGAGACGTGGTGCCGCTGACCGGGCTGGGAAAACGGCTGCGCGACAGCCTGTCTGTGCACGTGGTCATTGCCGCGCAAGAACCCTATGCACACCTGGTACGTGCATCCGGTCTGGAATTCCGTCCGTTGCCCGGAGATACCGAAGCGGCAACTCGAGACTGCGAGCATGGTCAGGCACTCGTGGACGGCGCGCGGATGCGCCCCTCGGGGGCAGCTCTCACTGAGATGCGGGCAGGACTTGCGGGAGTCGGCGAGGCGATGGCCGAAACTGCGCACGATGCCGATGTTCTGCTGACCGAAGGCCCAGTGGGCACCCTGCTGGGGTATCACGTTGCCGAAGCACTCGACATACCCAGTGCAGGCCTCTCACTTCAACCGGCCTGCCCCACCGCCGATTTTGCGCCACCGCCACTGACCGTCCGGTCGTTTGGCACCTGGGGTAACCGGTTGGTGTGGCGCCTTGCCCAGTGGGGGGAACGGATCTACACACCGCTCATCGATGATCTGCGCCACCATCTCGGACTGGCCCCCGCTTCACTGCGCCGCTACCACGACATCCGCGCGAGACACTGGCCCATGGTGCACGGCTACAGCCGTCACGTTGTCGCACGCCCCCGCGATTGGCGACCGCACTGGCATCAGACCGGGTACTGGTGGCCCGATCATGACGACACCTGGCTCCCCCCACAAGAACTGAGCGAATTTCTCGACAACGGGCCCGCTCCCGTCTTCATTGGCTTCGGCAGCACCGCTACCGCCAAGGGACACGAGCTCTCGGAGACCATCGACACCGCGATACGTCGAGCCGGAGTACGGGCAGTGGTGCAACGCGGGTGGGCCGGACTCGCCGGCCTGGGCGATGACGCCATCACCGTCGACGATGTTCCGCACTCCTGGCTGTTTCCGCGAATGGCCGCCGCCGCGCACCACTGCGGCGCCGGAACGGCCGCCGCCGCATTGCGGGCCGGAATCCCCTGTGTTCCCATCCCGGGCATCATGGACCAGCCCTTCTGGGCTCACCGATTGGGGCACATCGGGGCCGCCTGTACACCGCTGCCGCGTACGTCGCTTCGGGCCGACCAACTCTCGGCATCGATCACAGAGGTGATCACCTTCTCACGGTATCGACAAGAAGCCCAACGCATTTCACGACTCGTTCGTGATGAGGACGGTATCGGGGCGGCAGTGGACGTCATCGCCGCACTGTTGGATGCCACGACGACGAAAGGTGCACATCATGGCCACTGAACTCCTCATGGGCAACGCGCTACTGGCCGGAGCCATCACGCTGGCGGGCGGTGCGATCGGCGCGGGTATCGGCGACGGCATGGCGGGAGCACAGCTCATCGCCGGGGTAGCCCGCCAGCCGGAATCTCAGAACCGGCTATTCACACCGTTTTTCATCACCGTCAGCCTGGTCGAAGCCACCTTCTTCATCAATGTGGCCTTCATGGCTCTGTTCGTATTCGCCACCCCGGGCGGGTAACTACCCGGTTGCGGGCTCCCCCACGGCCGTGACGATCTCGTGGATCAGTCGCATCTTCTCCAGCACCGGACCGGGCAGCACGAACGGATACAGATCGTCGCGCCCCATGGAGCGGTTGACCATGTTCAGCGACCAGGCCAGGGGCAGCCACATCTCGATGATGGTGTCGAATCCGCTGGGGCCCAGCACCCTGCGATCGAAGGTGCCGCCGGCGGGCGCCAGGGCGAAGGCAGCGGCAGTGTCCAACGTATCGCGGACATGCAGGTAGTGCGCGAAGGTCTCCGCCCAATCCTCGGCGGGATGCATGGTGGCGTAGGAGGAAACGAAACTCGCCTCCCAGCCTTCCGGCACCCCCTGCTGATAATGCCGGTCAAGGGCCGCCTGGTAGTCGGCATTCGGATCGCCGAATAGCGCGCGGAACCTCTCCACATGATCCGGCGTGGTTTCGACGAGTCGGTAATAGAAGTAGTGCCCAATCTCGTGACGGAAATGGCCGAGCAGTGTGCGATACGGCTCATCCATCGAGATGCGAAGCTGCTCTCGGTGCACGTCATCGCCCTCGGCGAGATCCAGCGTGATCACCCCGTTGTGATGCCCCGTCATCACCTGCTGTTCTTCACTGGACAGCAGATCGAAGGCCAGTCCGAACTCGGGGTCGACGTCTCGCCCCGTCACCGGTAGTCGCAGCTCGGCGAGCTCAGCGATGAGCCGGCGCTTCGCCTTCTCCGCGTCGGCGAATGCCGGCAAGGCCGTTCCGTCAGAATCGCTGGGCCGAGTGCGCGTGAGCACGCAGGACGCACACAACGTGTCCGTCCCGGTACCGTCCACCAGCCAATTACATTCGGCTACATGCAGATTCGCACACAGGTGATGATTCTCGGAGTCGACGAACCCGGGCCCGTCGTCCTGGGCGATGACCAGCAGGGCCTTGTCCTCGAGCGAGAACCCGACGTGACTTCCGCAGGCCAGGCAGACCGAGTTCTCGAACGCCAGATGCTGACCGCACTGCGGACAGATGAAGTCACGCATGAGCGGGGCTCTCCTCACACGGTGCGACGTCCACCGACACCTTGATCGTGCTGCTGTCGGAATCGGTATAGATGATGCCGCGCAAGGGCGGGACGTCGGCGTAATCGCGACCCCAAGCGACGGTGACATACCGCTCGTCGGCAATCGTGTCATTCGTCGGGTCGAACGCGACCCATCCGTCGGGCGGGACCCACACCGCTGCCCACGCATGGGTGGCGTCGGCGCCAACCAGGCGCGGCTGCCCGGGCGGCGGATTCGTGGCCAGGTAACCGGACACATAGCGCGCCGCAAGTCCCTGGGTGCGCAGTGCCGTCGCCGCGATGCGGGCGAAGTCCTGACAAACTCCCTCCCCCGCAGCCAGCACTTCGCTGACCTTGGTGGAAATGGTGGTGGACCCCGAGCGGTACTGGAAGTCACGATAGATCCGGCCCATCAGGTCCACGACCGCCTCCCCGAGTGGCCGTCCCACGGTGAAACTCACTGCGGCGTAGGCGCGTACATCATCGGTGATCTCAGGGGGCACCAAGTCCAGCACGAACTCGGCAGCCAGTGCGCCGGCCCCGGTCGCGTCCCCGAATGCCGGGCGAGCCAGCTCCCACGCCTGCTCCCACCCCGCCGCAGGGAGCGGTGGGATGCTGACGTCAACGATCGAGCGGGCGGTAACGCTGAGCTCCCGGTGCGGCGTGGTGACGTGGAAGTACGAGCTGAGGTTTCCGTACACGTCCCTGCCGGTGGAGCTGTCCGAGGGCTCCGGTTCGACGATCAGTTCATTCGATTCACAATGCTGCCAGTCGGTGTCGCGCGGCGTGAGGTAGCCGCGCCCATACGAACTGGTGACATCGTCGGAGTATTTGTACAGGGTTCGGTGCGTGACCTGGTACCGGATCACGGATGAACCGCCCGCGCGAAGACCATCGGTCACGGCAATCTCCGCCCCGGGTCAGGGCCCCACAGTGGCTGCATGCCGGTCGGCATGGACAGGTGCGTCTTGGTGACCACCGAGGACAATTCGCGCAACGCCTGATGGACGTTGTCGAGGGTGTCCGCGAGTGTGTCGCGCTGCCCATCGTCGCCCGCAGCGTCCAGATCAGCCGGATCGATCCGGCGCAGCTGCGTCACCAAGTCCTCCACCAACCGCTCCGGACGTGAGGTTCCCGAGGCACTCGGCAACGACTTGAGGTCGGTGCGTAGCGACTCCACCTGATACAGCAGGGATCTCGGATTGACGGCATCGAACAGCAGCAGGTCGGCCACGGCCTCCAGGCTGATCTTGCCCCGGGTGCGACGGCGGTACATCACCGAAGACTCGCACGCCACCAACGTCGACTCGGTCACGGACTGCTCGGCCGCGCGGCCGCGGACCGTCGTGAGTGTGGAACGCAGCAAGGCTGTCAGGCCGAGGCCCCGTTCGATGCGCTTACCGATATCCATGATCGTCCAACCGATATCGTGCACCGTCGATTCCGCCGCCAGCCCCGCCAGCGCGAGAAGCCCTGCCAATACCTGAGTTTGGGTGGCGGCAAGCACCGTGTCGTCCGCACGGGTGGGGCTGCCGCCGGACCGCGCGCTCTCGTCGTACTCGGCCGCCGCGGTCACGATGGCGCGATCCATGCCGCCGAGCACCATCCAGGTGTCATTGGACATCTGATCTCGAACAGCGCGAGCCGCCAGACCCAGCCGCTCGACCGATTGCGCCAGGGACCCGACCCGCTCCTTGTCCACCGTCAACGACCACAGCTGTGTTCCCAGATCCTCGGAACTGGTGTCGGTGCCGGTGATGTCGCCAAGTGCCTTCAACAGCACCGGGACGCATTCACTGGCCTCCATGAACTGCCGGTACCGGTACTCGTGGAACCGTTCCCGGGTGACGGACAACAGCCGGACCAGATTCTCCGCGCGCTCTCCGTACCGCCCCAGCCAGAACAGATCGGACAACACACGCGGTGAGCTGACCGCGTCAGCGCCCGCCAGGCGACCAGCGGGCAGATCCAGCGAGGCCACGGTCAGGGCTCGCTCGGTCTGATCGCGATCTGGCTGTTGAACCCAAATATCCTTGGCGGCAATACTGTTGAGCGTCGATCCTGAGTTTCCGGAAGCGCCGACGTATCCGAGACCACCGATCATCGGCGCGTACCCGCCGCGCTGCGCCACCGTGAACAGTCGCATACCGATCGGCGCTGCGGTCAGAGCACCCGAGCGCAGATATGTGGGAGCCACCGACAGTTCGGGAAGTTCCTGACCAATCCAGCACCAGGGCGCCGCCTCGACGCGTGCCCGCAAGGTCTCCAGTGTCTGCGCCGACTGCAATGGTCCGGTGTAAACCTCTTCCCCCACTGTTGATTTGACCAGCAGCGAGCCAAGATTCGCGAGCAGATGCGATCGTTCCGCGTCGATGCCGCCCCACCAGGTTTGACCTCCGGACAAGGCGAGCGGCTCATCGAGCAGCCGCCGCGATAGCTCCGGCAGGAAACGAGCCAGGCCCGGATTCTCCAACACCCCGCTGCCCAGCGAGTTGACGACGGTCACCGCGCCCCGGCGAAGCACCTCGACCAAGCCGACGACTCCCAGTCGTGAGTCGGCCCGCAGATCCAGCGGATCGGAGTAGCCGGCGTCGACTCTGCGCAACACCACGTCCACCCGGCGCAGGGTGCCCAGTGACCGCATCCACAGCTTGCCGTCGCGCACCACCAGATCGGCGGACTCGACCAGCGGAAAACCCAGTACCGACGCGAGGTACGCCTGATCGAAGGATGTCTCCGAGTGGATACCGGGACTGAGCACCACCACCGACGGATCCTCGACCGACTCCGGCGCGACATCGATAAGCGCCAGGCGAAGTGTCTGCGCGAACGACGAGGTCGGCCTCGGCGCCATCTTCTCGTAGAGATCAGGAGCGGCATGGGCCACCACGCGGCGGTCCGCCATCGCGTACCCGGCACCCGATGGCGCCTGCGTCCAGTCGGCATTCACCCGAAACTCGCCGGCGCCGGTGCGGCCGACATCACAGCCGAGCAGGAACAGCTGATGCCTGCCGGGCAAGGCCATGCCGTGCGCCGCGCGCACATATCCCGGATGTGCGAAGAGCAGCTGTGGCGGCAGCGCACCGGAGCTGATCAACTCCTGCGGCCCGTACAGGTCGCTGAGGATGGCGTCCAGCAGCGTGGCCCGCTGCGTCAGCCCGACCTCCAGTACGTCCCAGTCGGCAGAGTCGAGGAGCAGCGGGAGCCCATCCAGACGCCACGGGACCGGATGAGTGGGCGCATCGGGTGCGGGCGTCGATACCGAGACGCGTCCGGGATCCATGTAGGTGATGCCGTCGCTGTCGACAAGAGTGCGGACGCGATCGAGCAGACGATCCAAACCAGGACGGCCACGCTGCGCGATGGCGTCGGCCAGGTCGGTCCAGGCCGGGCGAACGCTGCCATCAGGTGCCAGGAACTCGTCGTAACCCGCCTGGCTGCCCCGTCGGCCGACCTCGAACAGTGCTCCCTGGGCACGAATGCTGCGGTACTGCGCGATCAGCGGGTTATCGGCCACAGAGAAGTCGGGTCCGACGGGAGCCCCCGAAGCAGGTGCTACCACCGGTCGTACCTTCCTTCCCGTTACGCTGCCGTTTCTACGCCCTATCGACCGCCTACCTGCGTCCCACCGTTCTCGCACGGCGTAGATCCAGGATGCCGGGCGCCACGGCATCGGTAGACATGCGGGCTTGTTTCTCGCGCAAGTCTGACAAATCAACGTGCCCGGTGGTGTAACCGGTGGCATCGAAGCGCCTCCCACGGCGTGCCTCGGCGGCCACCGCGTTGACGGGAGGGTCGTCATAGGACCGGCCACCCGGGTGCGATACGTGGTACGTACAGCCGCCGCGAGACAACGCGTTGGCAGTGTCGATGAGCTCGAAACGCAGCGGGTCGTCGACGGTGATGCTCGGATGCAGCGCGCTGGGCGGCTGCCACGCCCGGTATCGGACGCCGGCTACCTGAACGTCCGGGTTGGCGGTCGAGAGCAGCGGGATGGGCTCACCATTGCAGGTGACGACGTACCGGGAACGATCGGCTCCGATGACTCGCACCTGCACACGCTCAATCGAGGAATCCACGTATCGCGCGGCACCTCCGGCGGTTGCCTCCTCTCCCAACACCCGCCACGGTTCGATGGCCCCGCGCAGTTCAATCTCGATACCGTCGAACACCGCGGTGCCGATCCGGGGGAACCGGAACTCGGTGAACGGATCGAGCCAGCTGGTTTCAAAGGCGATGCCATGCGCACGCAGCTCGGCGGCAACCTGAGCAATATCATGAATAATGAAGTGCGGCAACAGGTAACGGCCATGCAGATTCGCGCCATGACGGATCAGCGGTGCGCGCAGCGGTTGCTCCCAGAACCTGGCGACCAGTGCGCGCACCAGCAGCGACTGGACCATCGCCATCTGGAAATGCGGCGGCATCTCGAATCCACGCAGCTCCAGCAGGCCCAGACGCCCGCGGGCGCTGTCGGGGCTGTACAGCTTGTCGATACAAAACTCCGCCCGGTGAGTGTTCCCGGTGATATCGGTGAGCAAATGCCGCAGCGCCCGGTCGACATGCCACGGAGCAGGATGCTCGGAAGGATCGCGATCGGGCGCCTTCGTCAATCTGTCGATCTCCGCGAAGGCGATCTCCAACTCGTACAACGCCTCTTCTCGACCTTCGTCGACGCGAGGGGCCTGCGATGTGGTGCCGACGAACCGTCCCGAGAACAGGTAGGACAACGCGGGATGATGCTGCCAGTAGGTCAGCAGCGACACCAGCAGATCGGGGCGGCGCAGCAAGGGTGAGGTCGCCGGGGTCCGGCCCCCGAGTGTGATGTGGTTACCCCCGCCGGTCCCGGTGTGCGTGCCATCCACGTCGAACGATTCGGTGGTCAGCCGCGCCTTGCGTGCCTCCTCGTACAGCGCCTGCAGCTGGCGGGACTGTTCGGCGAAACTCCCGGTGGGGGTCACGTTGACCTCGATGACCCCCGGATCGGGAGTGACACTCATGACTTCCAGCCGGGGGTCCGGCGGCGGTCCATACCCTTCGATCACCAGCGGGCAGGTGACGGCGGCCTCGACGCGCGCGATGAGATCCACGAAGTCGTCGAGGCTTTGCACCGGCGGCAGGAACAGATACAGCAGCCCGTCGCGAATCTCGGCGACCAGGGCAGTGGGGGGTGCTCCGTCAGCGGGCACCACAACGGCGTCCGCGCCGACCCGTTGTGCGCCGAGCTCCGCGGTGACACCGAGCGGGTCAGCCTCGGTGGGGTGCGGTGCCGGCTGCCAGGAGATGGAATCAAGTGGGAGCCGGAGCCCCGCCGGGGACGATCCCTGCGTCAGGACAATCCGTCCGCGGCGCAGTGTCCAGTCGGCGCTCTCCCAGCGGCCGCCGTCCTCCCCGCGGTGCAGGGGCAGCAAGTACGCGGCCGGCCCGGTCACCTGCTCGTCCAGACGGGTCAGCAGTTCTGACCGTCGATCTTCCGAGTCTTCCTGCGGTGCCGGGTCATCGGCTGCCGCGACCGGATCGCCCTCGGGACGCCGAACGGATGCGGCGAGTTGACTCAGCGGATCCTCGTACACCGCGCGTACCTGGCTCTCGGGCAGCCCGAGATCACCCGCCAGAGCGAGCAGCAGCGCGCGGTCGGCGCCCTCGGGGGTAGACCACTGACGATCCTCGGCCCACGGGTCTGCGAGCAGTTCGGGGTCAGACCACAGTGCCTGGCCGTCGCGCCTCCACTGCAAACCAATCTGCCACCGCGGCAGAGGTTCGCCGGGGTACCACTTTCCCTGGCTGCGCTGTACCAAACCTGTTGGCGCCCAGAGCGCTTTGAGCCGGGCGGCCAGATCGGAGGCACGTACCCGCTTCTGTGGCCCGTCGGCCGCGGTGGTCCACTCCTCGGCAACCTGGTCGTCGATCGACACGAATGTCGGCTCGCCACCCATCGTCAACCCCACCTCGGCGGTATCGAGCCGAGTGTCGATCTCCGCACCCAACGCGGTGACGGCCTCCCACACCGACGCCGTGTACGGCAGCGTGACTCGTGGATCTTCGTGCACACGGGTGACGGTGTTGGAGAAATCGAGGGTGGACTCGCACACATCGGTTGCCCCGGAGATGGCGGCAGACGTCGACGGATGCGGAGTCGCCGAGAGCGGAATATGCCCCTCACCGGCGAGCAGCCCCGACGTGGGATCAAGCCCGACCCATCCGGCACCGGGAATGTATACCTCGGCCCAGGCATGCAGGTCGGTGAAGTCCGCGACCGGCCCTGAGGGACCGTCGATTTCGACGATGTCCGAGGTCAGTTGCACCAGATATCCAGACACGAAGCGGGCGGCAAGCCCCTTCTGCCGCAGGATGGACACCAGCAACCAAGCGGTGTCACGGCAGGAGCCGATACCCACTGCCAGCGTCGTGTCGGGGCTCTGAACACCGGGCTCCAACCTCACCGCATAACCGACATCCGAGCACAGCGCCTGGTTGAGCGTGACGAGGTAATCGATGATGCGTGTGTTCGGTGCCATAGTGAAGTTGGCCACCCAGGCCTGAACCAGTTCACCGGGACCCGAACCCGGCACGGATTCATCCACCAGTTTGAGATAGGGCTCCAGGTCCGCCGCCAACGCGGCCGGATAGACAAACCCGACGTGCTCGGCCCACTCCTCGATGAAAAAGTCGAACGGATTGACCGATTTCAGATCCGCGATGAGTCCGACGGTGATCGATAGCCGTCGGGTCCGCTTCGGAAACACCACGCGGGCAAGGAAATTACCAAAGGCATCCTGTTGCCAGTTGATGAAGTGATCGTCAGGTGCGATACGCAACGAGTAGGCCTCGATGGGGGTTCGGGTGTGCGGAGCGGGGCGCAATCGAATCTCGTGCGGATGCACCTGCACGAGTCTGTCGAATACGTAGCTGGTCCGGTGCTCCAGCGCCACCTTGATGCCCATCGGCTGATCCCACCATAACCTGGCCTCACCCGCATGGCCTGCGATTCAGGGCACAATGAACCGGTGGCCACCTGGGAGGACGTAACAGGCGTCGCATCGGTGCTCCCCGAGGCGCTCGAAACCGCCCCACGCGTGTGGAAGGTGCGCAAAAAACTGTTCGTCTGGGAACGGCCGTTGCGGAAGAGTGATCTGGCAGCACTGGGAGATTCGGCCCCCGACGGCGACATACTGGGCGCCCGCGTCGACGATGAGGGCGTCAAACACGCGTTGATCGCCGAGGAACCGAACGTCTACTTCACCACGCCACATTTCGACGGTTACCCGATCGTGCTCGCCCGGTTGGAGGCCATTTCGCCGCCGGACCTCACCGAACTGATCACCGAAGCCTGGCTGTGCCAGGCGCCGAAGACGCTGGCACGCAGATTCCTCGACTAACGGCGACGCAGCTCGAAGATCGGGATCGCCCGGTCGGTCTTCTCCTGGTAGTCAGCGAACACGGGAACTTGCTCGACGACCTTCGGATACAGCGCGTCGCGCTCGCCAAGCGAAAGCTCGTGGGCGATCACGTCATAACCGCCGGTTCCGATGTCGATATGCGCATGTGGATGTGCGCGCAGGTTGTGCACCCAGGCAGGGTCCTTGTCGGCACCGCCGAATGAGCCGACGATGTAGATCTTCTCATCGATATCGAAGTAGGCCAGCGGATTCAGACGCTGCTGCCCACTCTTGGCACCGGTGTTGGTCAGGAGCAGAATCGGTACACCGGCGAACTGTCCGCCGACCTCTCCGCCGTTGGCACGGAACTCCTGAGTGATGCCGTCATTGAATTCGTTGATCACTGCGGCGGGCTGTTCATTGAAAGGTGTGTCATCGGTCACCTCACCAGAGTGCCACTGCTGCGCCGCGTTCTCAGGTTCCGCTGACAGGATGGCTGGATGACGGTCGCCGCCTCTTCGTCCCGACGGTGGTTCGGTTCGACCGAGATCCTGATGGTGGCGCTCATCGCGATGGCCCTGGCCGCGAGCTGGTTACGCGGGATTGTCGATGGTAACGAGAAGCTGGCGACCGCCGGGACCGTGTTCTGTGGGGTGTTCGTCCAGGCTGTCCCGTTCCTTGCGCTCGGGGTGATCGTGAGTGGGCTCGTCGCGACGTTCGTCACCCCAGAACGGCTGGCGCGGTGGCTACCGAACCGATCAGTCGCCGCGGTGGCGGTGGCGGGTGTGAGCGGTGCGGCACTGCCCGGCTGTGAATGCGGTTCGGTTCCGGTGGCGCGCCGGCTGTACGGACCAGGATCCGTCGGTGCTGCCGCACTCACCTTCATGTTGTCGGCGCCGGCGATCAACCCGGTGGTACTGGTCGCTACCGCGGTCGCCTTCCCGGGCCAGCCAAAGATGGTGCTGGCGCGCGCGGTGGCCTCCCTGCTGACCGCCATGGTGATGGGCATGGCGTGGTCCCGGTGGGGACGGGACAGCTGGGTCACCCGCACGCTGCCCGTCGCGCACGCCGGATCCTCTTCCCGCTGGACGACATTCACCGAGGCGGCCCGGCACGACTTTCTGCAGGCGGCCTCGTACCTGGCGATCGGCGCGGTGGCCGCGGCGGCCTTGCACGTGCTGGTTCCGGCCTGGGTGTTCGAGCATCTGGCGGGCAATCTCGTGGTGGGTGTGGTGACCATGGCGCTGCTTGCCGTGGTGCTCGCGCTGTGCTCGGAAGCCGACGCTTTCGTCGCCGCGAGCATCACGATGATGCCGCTGATTCCGCGGCTGGTCTTCCTCGTGGTCGGTCCGGCCGTCGACGTGAAGCTCATCGCGATGCAGTCGGGCATGTTCGGACGGCCCTTCGCGGCCCGGTTCTCGCCGCTGACATTCGTGGTCGCCACCGTCGTCGCGACGGGTGTCGGACTGGCGGTGCTGGGGACCTCATGAGGCGCGACACGGAGAACACGCTGCTGATCCTGCTGGGGGTCAGCGTGGCCATGATCGCGGTGACCGGAACTTTCACTCGCTACGTCAAGCCCGGACTGCTGCCGTGGCTCGCCGGTTCTGCGGTCATCGTGATCGGGCTCGGTCTGGCAGCGATCATCCGCGATGTGCGCCGCGGCCACACAGACCATGACGATGAGCACGACGGCCACGGAGGTCACACCCACAAACACGGCGCCACATGGTTTTTGGTGCTGCCGATCGTTCTGCTCATCTTCATCGTGCCCCCTGCCCTCAGCGCTCGTTCCATCGCGCCGGCCAACATCGGCGCATCGGCCAACACGCCCCGGCGGGCCTTCCCCCCACTGCCACCCGGTGAGGCGCCATCGGTGCCACTGCCGGAGGTCCTGATGCGCATCGCCGCAGGTTCCTCGGACACGCTAAGCGGCCACACCATCACCGTCACCGGGTTCACGTTCAAAGAGGGCGAGCACACCGACCTGGCCAAGATCGTCATCGTGTGCTGCGCCGCGGATGCCCAGCTGGCGCGGTTGCATATGACGGGCCCGGCGGCCGCGTCGGCATCGGCGCTTCCGGAGAACACCTGGATCTCGGCGACCGGCATTGTGCCGGGCGGTCAGAGCTACCGCGGCCCGTCGTCCATTCCCGTCATCGAGGTCACCGGCATCACCCGCACCGATCCACCCAAGAGCACCTACTGAGCGGAGGCACGTTGCGGTACAAGGCATACCTGTTCGACGTGCAGGGCACGCTGCTGGATTTCTTCGAGCCCGTGTCACACGCGGTGGCCGCGCACGCTCCCAGCATCGATGCGGCCGATTTCACGCGTGCCTGGCGCGCGGACTATTTCAACCGCGTCGCACATCTGGCTCAGTCCGTGGATGACTGGACACGGGTGCAGGATCTCTACGCGCTCGGCTTCGCGGATATCTGCGAGACGTTCGGGCTGCCGCGTCCGGACGTTGCGACCGCCGAGCTCGTCGCGTCCAGCTGGCAGCGCCTGCTGCCATGGCCGGATGTACCCGCCGGGCTGTCGGGGCTGCGTTCACAGGCCGTCGTGGCCACCCTGTCCAACACCGATATGGCCACCATGGTGAATCTGTTCAAACGCCTGGGCATTTCCTGGGACGCAGTGCTCACCGCGGAGGTGTTCGGCAGCTTCAAACCGGATCCGGTGGTGTACCGGCGCGCGCTCGGCTACCTCGGTATCGCACCCGGAGACGCTGCGATGGTGGCCGCACATCCGTATGACCTGCGCGCCGCACGAGAAATCGGCATGGGCACTGTGTTCGTCTCACGGCCCTATGAATACGGCGATCCCGCGTTGGCTCATGACGACCCCGACGAGGAGTTCGATCAGCGGGTCGCCGATATCGGAGATATCGCCTAGCGCAGCCCGCGCGGTCGCACCATCAGGACCAACACCCCGGCCAGGACAATGCCGAAAAGGTTGACCGCCAGCTGCAGCGCCGACAGTCCGGCGATTTCCCATTCCCCCACAGTCGCGGCGACCACCGCGAATCCCGCGGCCGGCACGGTGGTCACCGAGATGAACACCCCTACCAGCGCCGCCGATTTCGCGGACATCAACGACAGCATGCCGGCCGCGCCCGCCAACAACGCGACCACCAACGAGAACGGCCCCACCTGGAATATGAAGTCGACCTGCTGCAGCTCACGCACACTCTTCAACGTGACCCACCCGGCGCCCTCGGCCGCCAGCGCCCCGATGGCAGTCACCGCCATCGCCACCGGGAATCCCACCACCAATGCCAGCAGCGACCGGCGCGCCAGCGACCATTTTCGCCGCACGATCGAAACCGCCAGGGCGGCAAGCGGACCGAACTCGGGTCCCACCACCATGGCACCGACGATGGTGACCGGTGAATCGGTGACCACGCCAACCGCGGCGATCAGGCAGGCCAGGCACAGGAAGGCCAGGAACGTCAGGTTGAGGGCAGATTCTTCGCGGGTGCGCCCGATCAGTTCATCCCAGATGACGGCATCGGCGGGGTCGCCTTCGGCGTCGTCCTCGGCCTCATAGGCGGTCTGCGAGATCACGGTGTCGAGTACTTCCGCGGTGATCGATCCCCGCCTGTCGATATCGATCGCCTTGAGTCCGTCGAGCACATCGTTGGCCGTCTCGCGAGCCACGTCGGCGGTAATCACATCACCCTCCGGGCTGATCGCTGCCCCGGGCACACGCACGATATGTGCGACCCCCGTTGTGGTAGAGAGGAACTCCACCACCTGATCGGAGAGATCGGCGGGCGCGATGACCCGGACGTGCAGCACGTGCGCTACGCGTCCGGCTTACCCGGCTTATCGGCCTTATCGGGTTTCGCGTCGATTCCGGACTCCTTGCGCTGCGCCGGGGTGATCGGCGCCGGGGCATCCGTGAGCGGATCCACACCGCCGCCGGACTTCGGGAAGGCGATGACTTCGCGGATGGACGGGGTACCCGCGAGCAATGCGGTCACCCGGTCCCAGCCGAAGGCGATGCCCCCATGGGGCGGTGCACCGAACGCGAAGGCGTCCAGCAGGAATCCGAACTTGTCCTGGGCCTCTTCGTTACTGATGCCCATGACCTTGAACACACGTTCCTGGACATCACGGCGATGGATACGGATTGATCCGCCACCGATCTCGTGCCCGTTGCACACGATGTCGTAGGCGTAGGCGAGTGCCGATCCCGGATCGTTGTCGAAGGTGTTCTCCGACTCCGGCTTCGGTGAGGTGAAGGCGTGATGCACCGCGGTCCAGGCACCGGAGCCAACCGCCACGTCACCGGCGGCGGTGGCGTCGTCGGCGGGCTCGAACATCGGCGCGTCCACCACCCAGGCGAATGCCCAGGCGTCGGGGGCGATCAAGTCGAGGCGCTGGGCGATCTCGCCGCGCACCGAACCCAGCAGCGCCCGCGAGGATTTGACAGCACCGGCGGAGAAGAAGATGCAGTCACCCGGGCTGGCGCCGACATGCGCTGCCAGCCCATCGCGTTCGGCGTCGGTGAGGTTCTTGGCGACAGGCCCGCCCAGGGTGCCGTCCTCCCCCACCAGCACGTAGGCCAGGCCCTTGTGTCCGCGCTGTTTGGCGAATTCCTGCCAGCCGTCCAGGGTCCGGCGCGGCTGATCGGCGCCGCCCGGCATCACCACCGCCCCCACATAGGGCGCCTGGAACACCCGGAAGCTGGTGTCCGAGAAGTACTCCGTGCATTCCACCAGCTCGAGGCCGAACCGCAGGTCCGGCTTATCGCTGCCATAGCGGCGCATCGCCTCGGCGTAGGTGATCCGCGCGATGGGTGTGGGCACGTGATATCCGATCAGGTCCCACAGCGCGACGAGAAGCTCCTCGGCGAGCGCGATGACATCGTCCTGGTCCACGAAGCTCATCTCGATATCGAGCTGGGTGAACTCGGGCTGCCGGTCGGCGCGGAAATCCTCGTCCCGGTAGCACCGCGCGATCTGGTAGTACCGCTCCATACCCGCGACCATGAGCAGCTGCTTGAACAGCTGCGGGCTCTGCGGCAGCGCATAGAAGCTGCCCGGCTGCAGACGGGCCGGCACCAGGAAGTCGCGCGCGCCCTCCGGAGTCGATCGCGTCAGCGTCGGAGTCTCTACCTCAACGAAATCATGGCGGGCCAGCACGCTGCGCGCCGCGGCGCTTACCTTAGAGCGCAACCTGATTGCGTTGCCCGGACCCTCGCGGCGCAGATCCAGGTACCGGTACTTCAGGCGCGCTTCTTCACCCGCGGTCTCATCCAGCTGGAAGGGCAGCGGCGCGCTCTCGTTGAGCACGATGAGCTCGGCCGCATTCACCTCGATGTGGCCGGTCGGGATTTCGGCGTTGGCGTTGCCCTCGGGCCGGACCTCGACCACACCGGTGACCTTGACGCAGAATTCGGCGCGCAACCGATGGGCCTGTTCGAGCACCGCGTCATCACGGAACACCACCTGGGACACGCCGGAGGCATCACGCAGGTCAATGAAGATGACGCCGCCGTGATCGCGCCGTCGAGCCACCCAGCCGGCAAGCGTCACGCGCTGTCCGGCGTCCGACTCCCGCAACGTACCCGCGTCGTGAGTGCGCAGCACAAAAGATCCCTTCGACAGTGCTTGTTATACAAAAAGGCCAGTGTTTAGAGGTTTGAGCCTAGCGGCCCGCGTTCCTTGCCCTGCCGGGGCGCCGCGTCGAGACTCAGTGCACCTGGGCCCAGGCCGTACGGCGCGCCGAGTCCGGGTCCTCGATGGTGACGTCGGAACGAGACCGGATGATCCGCGTGCGCCGACCGTCTGCCCCATAGGTCGGCCAGTCGTCCGGCCCGTCTCCCGTGGCGAAGTCCAGCCAGGCCCGCTGCATGCGGCGCCCCACCGAGGGCATCATCCGTGCCCCGAGCGGGCTCAGCAACATCCCCACAAATGATCCATAACTGTGCTGGACATGCACGATCTCACTGCCGTGGGTGGCGCCCAGACCGAGGAGCTTGAGCCCCCACGCGGTGTGGTCGAACCGGTACATATACGTGTCGACGAAGGCACTGTAGGCATCGGCGAACGCCCACATGGGTGCGGCGAACATGGCGTCTGAGCCCACCGCCACCAGGGCCGAACGGCTCGGGTACCGCGGGTACGCGGCGATGATCGCGTCTTGATACTCCGGCCCCACCCGATTGAAGTAGCCGTTGACGGTCGGCTCGGTAGTGGGCAGCATCGGCGGTTTTACCCGCGCGAACATCGACGCCTCATGGCTGTTAGACCCGATGATCAGCGGCACCTGGTGCACCTCGCCGCGCCGCGCCGCCTCGATGGGGTGATGCGGCAGCAGGTCTGTTCCGTGTGTCAGGCCATATCCGAGGATCGGCGTATCGGTGGCGCTTTCGATCTGCAGTTTGGCCGCGCCGCGGCGCAGTTCCCGCTGTGGCAACACCTTGAGCCGACTGGGATCGGTGACGTCGAGCAGCTCCATGTATCGGTGCGCACGCCGGTCACGCAGGGCCTTGTCGGCGATCAGCGGCAACGCCGGGCTCTGTGCGATGGCACGCCCGAACAGTCCTGCCGCTGCCGGACTCGCCAGCAGTGCCAGCACCGATGTCGCCCCCGCTGACTCGCCGAAAATGGTGACCCGGTCGGGGTCCCCGCCGAAGGCCGCGATGTTGTCGCGCACCCATCTCAGCGCCGCGATCTGGTCCCGCAGCGCCAGGTTGTCGTCGAAACCCTCTCCCAGGGCGCTGAGCTCCAGTCCGCCCAGTGCCCCGATCCGGTAGGTGACATTGACGACGACGACATTGCCGTTGGCGGCAAGGCGCGCGCCGCTGTACAACTCCAGCTGCCCGGCGCCGAAGACAAAAGCCCCGCCCGGGATCCAGACCATGACAGGCAGGTTGGCGTGGATGTCCGGCGACCAGACCGTGACGGTCAGACAGTCTTCGCCGCGAATCTTGGGGTCATCGCGGCCGGCGCCCACAAACGATTTACCTTGCGGCGGCAACGGCGCATGTTCGATGGCGTCACGCACCCCGTCCCAGGGTTCCAGCGGGACGGGAGCCAGGAATCGAAGCTGGTCGACTGGCTGTCGCGCATAGGGCACTCCGCGCCAGACAGAAACACCGCCTTCGGTGGTTCCACGCAAGTCCCCCAACGGCGTGCGGACGACGGTCGGCAGGGCGACGTCAACGGCCACGCATCGAATCGTAATGCGGATCAGCGCTCCGGAGGCGAAGGCCCCGCCGGAAAGTCCCGGGCCGGACATGAACTCTTCGCCATGTAGCGATACGCCCGTTCGTGGAGTATGCAAAGGTATCGGCAGCCGACAGCGGCCGATAGCTGAGCGGCAGAGACACGACATGGGAGTGACTGACCAATGACCTTCAACGAAGGCATGCAGATCGACACCAGCACCACCTCGGGCGGTGGCATGGGCCGCGGCCCCAAGATGGCCATCGGCGGTGGCGTCGGCGGGTTGCTGATCGCGGTGGTGGTCATGCTGCTCGGCGGCGACCCGAGCCAGGTCCTGCAGCAACAGGGCCAGCAGCAGGCGGGCCCCGCGCAGGAACAGACGCAGGACTTCAGTCACTGCAAAACCGGTGCCGACGCGAACAAGTCATTGGACTGCCGCATCATCGCCACCGGGAACTCGGTGGACGCCGTCTGGACGCAGATCCTCGGGCCGAAGTACCCGCGGCCGGGCGTCAAACTGTTCAGCGGTCAGGTGAACACCGGATGCGGTGCCGCCTCCACGGAGGTTGGCCCCTTCTACTGCCCCGCCGACCGGACCGCGTACTTCGATACCAGCTTCTTCCAGGTGCTGGTCGACCAGTTCGGATCCAGCGGCGGCCCCTTGGCACAGGAGTACGTGGTGGCCCATGAGTTCGGCCATCACGTACAGAACCTGTTCGGCGTGCTCGGCAAGAATCACCGCTGCGCCGAGGGCCAGGCGGGCGGCGGCGTGTGCACCGAATTGCAGGCCGACTGCTACGCGGGCGTCTGGGCGAAGCACGCGTCGACCACCGTCCAGGAAGGAACCGGCGTCCCGTTCCTGAAACCGTTGACAGAACAGGACATTCGGGACGCATTGTCGGCCGCATCCTCGGTGGGCGATGACCGGATCCAGAAGCGAGCCACCGGACGCGTCAACCCCGAGGCGTGGTCGCATGGCTCGTCCGAGCAGCGCCAGCGGTGGTTCACCCAGGGATACAACACCGGCGACTTCCGCACCTGCGACACCTTCAACGCCGATAGCCTGAACTAGGTCCAGGCAGCGCGGGCGGCCCCACTAGAACAGCGTCATCTCCGCGGCGGGCGCCAGTTTTGTTGGCCTCGAAGGGGTCTCCTCACGATGCGAGGCCAGCCCGTACTTGCCCACCAGAGGCCCTACGCGCTCTCTCAGCCATGCCCGATACTCGGCGGGCACATAGGCGCCCCTGCGATACAGCTCCCGGTATCGACCGACGAGCTCGGGATGCGACTGGGATACCCAGGACATGAACCAGCCACGTGTCGTCCCGCGCAAATGCAACGGGAAAACCGTCACGCCTGCCGCACCTGCCTGCGCGATCCGGCTCAACAGGTCATCGAGATGCTCCACCGTGTCGGTCAGGAACGGAAGCACCGGCGCCACCATCACATGCGGTTCAAAACCGGCCTCGCGCGCCGCGGTGATCAACGACAGTCTCGCCTGCGGCGAAGGGACCCCCGCTTCAACCTCGCGCTGTAACGCCTCATCTCCGATGGCCAGCGAGATGCCCACGCTCACCGACACCTGCTGTGCCGCCTCGGCGAGCAGCGGTAAATCCCTGCGCAGCAGGGTTCCTTTGGTGAGGATCGATATCGGAGTGCCGGAATCGGTCAGCGCCGCAATGACTCCCGGCATCAGCTGATAGCGCCCCTCGGCCCGTTGATAGGGATCGGTGTTGGTGCCGAGTGCGACCGTCTCCCGGTTCCACGACTTGCGACCCAATTCTTTCCTGAGCACCGGGACCAGATTGGTTTTCACCACGATCTGGTTGTCGAAATCGGTACCGCTGTCGAACTCCAGATATTCATGGGTGGGGCGCGCGAAACAATAGCGGCAGGCATGTGCGCAGCCGCGAAATGCGTTGACGGTAAACCGGAATGGCAACATGGATACCGCCGGAACCTTGTTGAGCGCCGACTTGCACAGCACTTCGTGAAAAGTGATGCCCGCGAATTCGGGCGTGCGCACACTGCGCACCAGACCGATCCGCTCCAAACCCGGAAGCGCACCGTCGTCGGCATCCAGCGTCTGCCCGTCCCACCGCATAACCCTATGCGAACATATGTTCGATCACGTGTCAATCCCCGCCGACACGTGTCGGAGCGCGAATCTAGGCTCGGCCCCATGAAGCAGCAGCTGCACTTTGTCACTGTCGCCGCAACGGATCTGGATGCCACTCGGCGCTTCTATGGAGCCCTGGGCTGGACACCACTGCTGGATGTCGAGGGCGAGATCGTCTTCTACCAAAGCGCACCGGGACAGCTCCTGGGCTTCTTCCTCGCCGATAAGTTCACCGAGGATCTCTCCGCCCCCGGTGATCATTCACGGGTTTCCGGGATCACCCTGGCCCACAACGTCGATTCCGCAGAGGATGTGGCGACGCTGTCCGGCACCATGGCCCTGTCGGGGGGCACTGTTCTCAAACCACCACAACCCGGACAGTTCGGTGGGGTCTTCCACGCCCACGTCCAGGACCCCAACGGGTTGATTTGGGAAATCGCCCACAACCCCGGTTGGCGGATCGCTTCCGATGGCACGGTCCACCTCGGGGACTGACGCAGGCGTGCGCCGGCCGTGGCCGGCCTGATTGACTTACCGCGTGACGAATACCGCAACCGAGTTACTGTTCTCCTACGGCACCTTGCAGCAGGCCGACGTGCAGCGCGCCACCTTCGGGCAGGAACTTGACGGTCATACCGACGCCATTGTGGGCTTCGATCTGGACTATGTGACCATCACCGACCCGCATGTCATCGCGACCAGTGGCAGCGACCGTCACCCCATCCTTCGCCCGTCGACCGATGCCTCAGCCGAGGTCCCCGGCATGGTCTTCTCGATCACACCCGAGCAGCTGGCCGCCGCCGACGAGTACGAAGTGGATGATTATCAACGCATTTCGGTGCCACTGCGCTCGGGCGAAACCGCCTGGGTGTACGTGTTCGCCGGCTAGCGGGCTACCACTTGCGCAGAGAACAGGTGACTGCGGTCTCGCCATCGGCCTGGGTCGCGAGGGTGCCGTCCACGTACACCTCGCAATGGAAGACGGGGGCGCCGGTGACGGCCTTGGCGGCCGCGCTCGCGCTCACGTAGGCCCACTGCGTCGGGTCGTTCAGCGTTGTCTCGACGACGAACGGAGCGTCGGGGGTGATGCGGGTCGAGTTACGCACCAGGTACTTGCTCGACTCCGAGTCGTAGGCCGAGGCGCTCGGCGGCTCGTTCTGCAGCACGAGCGTCTGCGAGAGGAATTCACGGTCGGAGCTGATCACGTACTTCACCTGGTGCGGGGCCGCCTCCGCGACAGGCGTCAGCACCATCGTCAAGGTTGCGGCACTGGCCGTGGCGAGCAGAGCTGCGGCGATACGTCCCATACGTGTCATATCCGCGATGCTAGCCGCGCCGTTACTTCATCGACAATCGAACCGATCGGCACGGGCTGCTGAACGCCGTCGGCCAGCGTCTTGAGCTCGATGTTTCCCTCGCCGATTTCCCGATCCCCGGCGACCAGCGCAATCGAGGCTCCCGAGCGGTCCGCGCCACGCATCGCACCCTTGAGTCCGCGGTCGCCGTAGGCGATATCGGTACGAATTCCCGCGCTCCGCAGCCGCGCCGCCACCGTCACGAGCACCGATTTCGCGTCCTGCCCCAGGGGCACACAGAAGACTTCGCAGCGCCCACTGTCTCCTACCGTGACGCCCTCGGCCTGCAGCGCCAGCAGGGTTCGGTCCACGCCGAGCCCAAACCCGATACCCGACAACGATTGTCCACCGAGCTGCGCCATCAGTCCGTCATAGCGCCCACCGCCACCAATCCCGGATTGCGCGCCAAGACCGTCATGCACAAACTCGAAGGTGGTCTTGGTGTAGTAGTCAAGGCCACGCACCAGCCTGGGGTTCACCACGTACTGCACGCCTAGTGCGTCCAGATGGTGCAGCACCTGATCGAAGTGCGCCTTGGACTCCTCGGAGAGATGGTCGAGCATCAGTGGCGCATCGGCCGTCATCTCGCGCACCTCGGGGCGCTTGTCGTCGAGCACCCGAATCGGGTTGATACGGGCCCGCTCTCGCGTCGCCTCGTCCAGGTCCAAGCCGAAGAGGAATTCCTGCAACAACTCTCGGTACTGCGGGCGGCAGGAGGCGTCGCCCAGCGAGCTGATCTCCAACCGGAAGCCGGTCAGGCCCAGGGAGCGATAGCCCGCGTCGGCGATAGCGATCACCTCGGCGTCCAGGGCCGGATCGTCCACGCCGATGGCTTCCACGCCGACCTGCTGCAGCTGACGGTAGCGGCCGGCCTGCGGTCGCTCATACCGGAAAAAGGGACCGGCGTAACGCAGTTTCATCGGCAGTTGGCCACGGTCCAGGCCATGCTCGATGACCGCACGCATCACCGAGGCGGTGCCCTCCGGACGCAAGGTCACCGACCGATCGCCGCGGTCGGCGAAGGTGTACATCTCCTTGCTCACCACATCGGTGGACTCGCCCACCCCGCGGGCGAACAGTCCGGTGTCCTCGAACACGGGCAGCTCGATGTAGCCGTACCCGGCCAGCCGCGCCTGCTCCAGCAGCCCGTCACGAACAGCCAGGAACTGCGCGGAGTCCGGCGGCACATAGTCCGGGATGCCCTTAGGTGCACTAAAAGTCTTCTCGCTCACTGGATTCCCTCGAGGAACGGGTTGGCACGTCGCTCATCGCCGATGCTGGTGGCATTGCCGTGACCCGGCAGCACCACCGTCGAATCGTCTCGGGTAAGCAGCTTGGCGGCAATCGAATCGAGCAGCTGTTGGTGGTTGCCGCCGGGCAGATCGGTGCGCCCGATCGACATCTGGAAGAGCGTGTCGCCGCTGAACACCACATCGATGGGCCCATTGTCGCTGTCGACCTCGATGCCGAACACAACAGAACCACGGGTGTGCCCCGGTGTGTGGTCGACGGTGAGCGTGATCCCGGCGAGCTCCAGCTTGTCGCCGTCGCCGATCTCTACGAGCTCCTTGGGCTCGATGAATTCCATGCCCTGGATGAACTGGGCCAGACCGGGCCCGATCCCCGCGAGCGGATCGGCGAGCATCACGCGGTCGTCGGGGTGGATGTACACGGGGATCCCGTACTCATCGGCGAGCGGCTGTGCCGTCCAGGTGTGGTCCAGATGCCCGTGGGTCAGTAGCACCGCCTCCGGGGTGAGGTCGCGTTCGGCGAGGATCTCCTTAACTCCGGAGGTCGCCTCCTGTCCGGGGTCGACGATGACGGCGGGGCCGCCCTCGTGGGGCGCCACGATGTAGCAGTTCGTGGCGAACATGCCCGCGGGAAAACCGGTGATCAGCACCCGACCAGCTTAGGCGGCGGGTCCTTCCCCATCTCTCAGGTGTGGCTGGCACACTCTCTGGCGACCTAGATTCTTCAATGGACGCCCTAGGAGGAGAACCCGGTGCCGACCAACGAGCAGCGACGTCAGACGGCCAAGCGCAAGCTGGAGCGACAGCTGGAGAACCGTGCTGAGCGCGCCCGTAAGCAGCGGATCTGGGCGATCAGCGGCACCGCGGTCGTGGCCGTCGTCGTCGCTGTGGCCATCACCGCATGGCTGGCCATCAGTAAGAGCAACAAGACGGATGCGGCACTGGACACCTCCACCACCCCGGTCTCCACGGTCGACGCGCCGCCGACGTCCTCGTTGCCCACGCCCGACGAGCCGCCCGTCACCGGCCCGGCCCTGCCGAAGTTCGTGCCGTCCGCGGAGGTGGGTGCCAATTGCCAGTACCGGCCCGCGGGCGCGCCCGCCAAGGCCATCGACAAGCAGATGCCGCGCTCCGGGAAGATCCCGACCGAGCCGGCGACGCTCACCGCCAGCGTGAAGACCAGCCAGGGCAACATCGGCCTGGTGCTGGACAACGCCAAGGCGCCGTGCACGGTGAACAGCTTCGCCAGCCTGGCCCAGGGTGGGTACTTCGACGACACCATCTGCCACCGGATCACGAGTGGCAGCTTGTCGGTGTTGCAGTGCGGTGACCCGAAGGGCACCGGTTCGGGCGGTCCGGGATACGAATTCGACAACGAGTACCCGACCACCGCCTACAAGGCCGACGATCCCGCGGCACAGCGGGCCGTCATCTATCCCGCCGGCACGTTGGCGATGGCCAACGCGGGCCCCGGTACCAACGGCAGCCAGTTCTTCATGGTCTACAAGGATTCGCAGCTGCCGCCGCAGTACACCGTGTTCGGCACCATCGACAAGACCGGTATGGACACCCTCGCCAAGATCGCCAAGAACGGCATCAAGGCGGGAGCACGTGGCGCGGGTGATGGCACACCCGCACAAGAAGTCAAGATCATCGACCTTCAGCTCGACTGACATGATTTCACGTCGCGTTCTGTTGCTCGGCGGGCTGACCACGGTCGGCGTGGCCGCTGTGGGTTGTTCACGCGGCGGCGACAGCCCAACCTCGCCAACCGAACTCGCCTCCCTGGAAAAGGATTTCGGGGGACGCATCGGTGTGTACGCCCTGGACACCGGATCGGGTGCCACGCTGGGGCACCGGGCAAATGAGCGCTTCCTGATGTGCTCGACGGTGAAGACCTTCATCGTGTCGGCCATCCTGCACCGCCGCCTGAGCGAACCGGGGCTGCTGGACAAGCGGATTCAGTATGCGCAGTCCGACCTCATGGAGTGGGCACCCGTCACGTCCCAGCATGTGGCCGAGGGCATGACCGTCGCGGAACTGTGCGATGCGACCCTGCGCTACAGCGACAACACCGGCGCCAACCTGTTGATCGCGCAGCTCGGCGGCCCGAAGCAGACGGAGAAGTTCGTTCGAAGCCTGGGCGACAACGTCTCTCGCATGGATCGCACCGAAGATCAGCTGAACATCCCGGACGGCGATCTGGACACCTCGACCCCGCAGCAACTGGTGACCAATCTGCGCAGGCTGGCGCTCGACGAGGGGCTCGACGCGCAGGGCCGCGATCTGCTCACCGACTGGTTGAAGCGCAACACCACAGGCGACCAGTCGATTCGGGCGGGAGTCCCGACCGGATGGACGGTCGGGGACAAGACCGGCAGCGGGTTCAAGGGCGAGACCAATGACATCGCGGTGATCTGGCCGACCGGGCGTGCGCCGATTGTCGTCGCCGTGCTGACGGTCCCCGATGATCCGAAGTCCACTCAGGGCAAGCCAACCATCGCCGCGGCCACCCGGATCGCGCTGAAGGCATTCGGCGTCTAGTCGTCTAGTCGTCTAACACGCCGGTAGACCGGGTTAGGCCGCCGACGTAACCCGGTAGACGTCGTAGACGCCCTCGACGTTGCGCACCACGTTAAGAACGTGTCCCAGATGCTTCGGGTCGCCCATCTCAAAGGTGAAGCGGCTGATGGCCACTCGATCATTCGAGGTGGTCACCGAGGCCGACAGAATGTTCACCCGCTCGTCGGCCAGGGCGCGGGTCACATCGGAGAGCAACCGGTGCCGGTCCAGCGCCTCCACCTGGATGGCGACCAGGAAGACCGAGGACGCCGATGGCGCCCAGTTCACTTCGATGATCCGTTCCGATTGCTGCTGCAGAGATTCGGCGTTGGTGCAGTCGGTGCGGTGCACGCTGACTCCCCCGCCGCGCGTGACGAATCCAAGGATCTGATCCCCGGGCACCGGGGTGCAGCATTTCGCGAGCTTGGTCAACACACCCGGTGCGCCCGGCACGGCCACGCCGACATCATCGGAACGCCGCTGGCGAATGGGCATGGTCGACGGAGTGGACCGTTCGGCCAATTCCTCCTCGGCACTGTCCACACCACCGAGCTGAGCGACCAGGCGCTGCACCACATGCCGCGCCGACACATGCCCCTCGCCCACCGCGGTGTAGAGCTGCGAGGTGTCCTGGTAGCGCAGCTCACGAGCCAGCGAGGCCATACCCTCGCCATTGACCAGGCGCTGCAACGGAAGTCCACCACGGCGCACCTCGCGCGCGATGGCGTCCTTACCCGCCTCGAGCGCCTCCTCGCGACGCTCCTTGGCGAACCACTGCCGAATCTTCGCCTTCGCGCGCGGCGACACGACAAAGGTCTGCCAGTCGCGCGACGGGCCCGCGGTGGCGGCCTTTGACGTGAAAACCTCTACCACTTCGCCGTTTTCGAGCTTGCGCTCCAGCGCCACCAACCGGCCGTTGACGCGCGCACCGATGCACCGATGACCTACCTCGGTGTGCACGGCGTACGCGAAGTCGACCGGGGTAGACCCGGCGGGCAACGTGATGACATCACCCTTGGGTGTGAAGACGAAGATCTCCTGCACCGCCAGGTCATAGCGCAGCGACTCCAGGAACTCGCCGGGGTCGGCGGCCTCACGCTGCCAGTCGAGCAGCTGGCGCATCCACGCCATGTCGTCGATTTCGGCGGCGGCATGGTTGGGCGGAACACCGTTGCGGCCCTTGGCTTCCTTGTACCGCCAGTGCGCGGCAATGCCGTACTCGGCGGTGCGGTGCATGTCGCGGGTGCGAATCTGGACCTCCAGCGGCTTGCCCTCGGGGCCGACCACGGTGGTGTGCAAGGACTGATAGACACCGAACCGCGGTTGGGCGATGTAGTCCTTGAACCGGCCTGCCATCGGCTGCCAGAGCGAGTGCACCACGCCCACGGCGGCGTAACAGTCACGAATCTCATCACACAGGATCCGGACGCCCACCAGATCGTGGATGTCGTCGAAGTCGCGGCCCTTGACGATCATCTTCTGATAGATCGACCAGTAGTGCTTGGGGCGGCCCTCGACAGTGGCACCGATACGCGAACCGTTCAGGGTGGCAACAATTTCCGCACGCACCTTGGCCAGGTAGGTATCGCGTGACGGCGCCCGGTCGGCGACCAGACGCACGATCTCCTCGTACTTCTTGGGGTGCAGGATCGCGAAGGACAGGTCTTCGAGCTCCCACTTGACCGTTGCCATACCCAGGCGGTGTGCCAGTGGCGCAATCACTTCGAGCGTCTCGCGGGCCTTACGCGCCTGCTTCTCCGGTGGCAGGAATCGCATGGTGCGCATGTTGTGCAACCGGTCGGCGACCTTGATCACCAGCACGCGAGGGTCGCGCGCCATGGCGATGATCATCTTGCGGATGGTTTCGCCCTCGGCGGCGTTACCCAACACCACCTTGTCGAGCTTTGTCACGCCATCAACAAGGTGGGCCACCTCGGTACCGAATTCGGTGGTCAGCTGTTCCAGGCTGTACCCGGTGTCCTCGACGGTGTCGTGCAGAATCGCGGCCACCAGAGTGGTGGTGTCCATGCCGAGCTCGGCCAGAATGTTCGCCACGGCGATCGGATGAGTGATGTACGGATCACCCGACTTGCGAAACTGCTCGGCATGCCGACTCTCGGCTACCTCGTATGCGCGCTGCAGCACCACCCGGTCGGCCTTGGGGTAGAACTCGCGATGGACAGCCATCAGCGGCTCGAGCACGGGGCTGACGGCGCCGCGCTGGGCGGTCATCCTGCGGGCCAGCCGGGCCCGTACCCGGCGCGACGCACTCATGGTGCCGCTGATCCGCAGAGAGTCCGAGCTCGGTGCCGTCGGATCGCTCACGACAGGCAGGGATTCGACCGCGACCTGATTCTCGCTCGGTACCTGCTCGTCAGCCACGGTTCACCTCCTGCCGCCTAGATTATCCCTCAGATCACACGCAGCGCAGTTAATGGCAGCGGCGCCACGGCCGCACGACCGGCCAGATCGGACAGTTCCAGAACTACACCCGCGCTGATCACGTCCGCACCCGCGGCACGCAACAGTTTGATGGTCGCCGCCAGTGTTCCCCCGGTGGCCAGCACATCGTCGATGATCGCCACGCGATGACCGGTCAGATCCACTCCTTCGGCGGGAATCTCCAGCGCCGCGGTGCCGTACTCGAGTTGATAGGTCTGAGCATGCACTGGTGGCGGCAGCTTTCCTGCCTTCCGCACGGCCAGCACACCTACGCCGAGCCGGATCGCCACGGCGGCCCCCAATAGGAAGCCGCGCGCATCGATCCCCGCGATCAGCGTGGCCCCTGCCGACGCCTCCCCCAACGCATCGGTGACCCGTGAGAGGCCCTCGGCGTCCGCGAACAGCGGCGTCAAGTCCTTGAACTGCACCCCGGGCTCGGGAAAGTCGGGGACCTTACGAGTCAGCCTGTCGATGAGCGCTGTGACAGCGTCCGAAGATGTCACGCCGGCAACACCCAACGATCCATGTTCCAGCCCGCGCCCCACCGGGTGACGCTCGGTGTAGCGGCGTACATCGACTTCGGTGCGATCAGCACGCGTGGCTGCCGGTACAGCGGCAGGGTCGGCAGGTCGTTCCACAGGATGGCCGACGCATCGCCGAGCAGCCGGCTCTGGTCCCTGGCGTTGGTGGTCACCGCCAGCGCGGCGATGATCCCGTCTATCTGACCGTTGGCATAGTTCGCGGGGTTCTTGCCCTCGCGCGACCGCAGGGCGTACGCATCCATGAGCCATGAACCCGTCGAACCGCTGCCAGGAGCTCCGCCGATCGAGCTAAGTAGCGCGTCAACTTGATTGTCCCGCAACGAGTGTGGCCCAACCTCGGGCGAACTGACGTCCTGCACGGTGATCCCGGCGGCCGCACAGGCCTGCGCCATCGCCGACACGATTGCCGCACGGCGCGGGTTGGGCGCCTGATATCCCACCCGGACGGTCAACGGACGGTTGGCCACCGCGGCACGGGCCGCGACCGGGTCCGAACGCATGAATCGTCCCGCCTCAGCCGCAGCCTCCACCGAGGCGAACGAGTCTCCGATGCTGGTATCCAGCCGGGCGTTCATCACCGGTACTCCGGCGATTCCCGCGATGGCGTCACGTGGTGTGCACAACGCGACCGCACGGCGCACATCGGGCGCCCCAACAGACCCGCCGGCACCGAAGATCAGTTGCTCCACGCCCGAACCGGGTTCCTCGGTGCGCACGAATCCGTCAGGGGCGGTAAGAGTCCCGGCCGATCCGGCTGCGACGTCGACAACCTCCAGATCGCCGTCGGATAGCCGTTTTTGCACATCGATCCCGCTGGGCCACACCGTGACCCGCTTGGTCACCGGAGGACTACCCCACCACTTGTCATTGGCGACAAGCACGACCGATCCGTCCTCGTTGTACCCGTCGAACTTGTATGGCCCTGATGACGGGAACTTCGAGAGATCCAGATCCGAACCGAAGTTCCACTGGTTGTTCCAAAAATCGGCGATCTTCTGCAGCGCCGGAACGTCATTGGCGGCGATGGCACCGATCAGGTCAATACCCCCACCGACCTTGTCGGCGATCACATGCCACGGCAACATCGTTGTGGCGGCGAATAGCTGGGTCCAGTCGGTGAAGGCGCGATCCGGGGCGAAGGTGACACGCGCGGTCTTCTGCCCCGACTTGCAATCGATGGTGGAGATATCGGCGTATCCCGCCGTGCTGGCCGCGTCAAAATCGGGCAGCCTGCCGGATTGCGCGAACCAGGACAGCACCATGTCTTCACAGGTCACTGGCTTGCCGTCGGAATAGACGGCCTTCTCATTGATGGTGTAGTCGAGCACCAATGGGATACGGCCGACGACCTCGACGGTGCCGAAGTCGTGGTCAGCGATGACCTGGCCGTCAGGACCGTGGAAGCCAAACCCGGTGAGTACGCGATTGAATGCCTGCGCCCCGGCTGACGCGTTCCCCGCGACACTGTTGACGTTGTACGTCGTCAAGCGGCCATCGACGGCATAGTCGAGCGTTTTTGCCGCCGAGGTCCAACATGAGGTCAACAACCCCGCCGCGAGCACCATCGTGGTCGCGATGGCGCCGATTCGCGCGATCCGTCCTGCTCCGGTCCGTGCTGGGCCTCGTGAAACCATCAGCGCCGCCGAACGTTTCGCTTACCTTGAGGGCGGGCACCGGGCTTGGGTTTGGCGGGGCGTACCCCGGTCGTGGCGGCATCGGATGCCCCCGATGTCGCCGCCTTGACGGCCTTGGTTCCCGAACCGGTCTCTGCCAGGGGCGTGGCGTCGGGCTTGCGGCGACTCAGCACCTTCTTGGTATGGCTCGCCACCAGCTCCGTGCGCTCACGCAGTGCCACCAGCAGCGGGGTCGCGAAGAAGATCGACGAGTACGTGCCCACCAGGATGCCGACAAGCTGAACCAGCGCAAGGTCCTTCAGCGTGCCCACACCCAGCAGCCAGATGGCCACCACGATGAGCGAGAGCACCGGGATCACCGAGATGAGGCTGGTGTTGATCGAGCGCATGAAGGTCTGGTTCACGGCCAGGTTGGCATGCTCGGCGAAGGTCCGCCGCGACGTGTGCTGGAACCCGTGCGTGTTTTCCTCGACCTTGTCGAACACGATCACGGTGTCGTACAAGGAGAATCCGAGGATGGTGAGCAGGCCGATCACCGTGGCCGGGGTGACCTCGAAGCCCACCAGTGAGTACACGCCCGCGGTAACCAGCAGGTCGAAGACCAGTGCGGCCAAGGCCGCCAGCGCCATGTAGCGCTCGTAGCGCACGGCGATGTAGATACCGGACAGCACCAGGAACACGCCCAGCGCCCACAGCGCCTTGTTGGTGATCTGCCCGCCCCAGGTCTCCGACACCGCCGAATCACTGATGGCGTTGATGGACGGCTTGCCGTCAGATCCCTTGGGCGCGAACCTGTCGAAGAGCGCCTTGTGGAGCTTTGCCGATTCGTCGTTGTCGAGCGTCTCGGTGCGAATCTGAATAGAGGCCGAGTCACCGGTTCCGGTGACGACGATCGACTCGGCATCGCGGCCTAGTGTCTGACTGAAGACGTCCTCGGTCTGCTGAACCGTGGCCTCGCCCTTCGGGAACGACACCTTGGTGCCGCCCTCGAAATCGATACCGAAGACGAATCCCTTGATCGCGATGGACAAGATCGCGACAACCATGAACGCGCCGCTGATCCCGAACCACAGCGTGCGCTTGCCGACGACGTCGACCGCACCGGTTCCGGTGTACAGACGGTAGAAGAATCCGTGTTCTGGTGCCGCACTGCCGGTTTCAACCGCAGTGGACGTGGGTTCCTTGGCGGCGCTCTCGGTGCCGTTGCCGTTGCTCACGGTGTCGTTGCTGGTGCTCATGCGTGTGCCGCCGCCTTACGTTCGCGGGCAATCTGCTGGACCGCTCCGAGCCCGTTGTACGCGGGCTTGGAGAGGGTCGCGGACTTGGAGGACAGGTAGACAAGCGGCCACGTCACCAGGAACACCACCACCACGTCGAGGATGGTGGTGAGTCCGAGAGTGAACGCGAAGCCCTTCACCTGCCCGATGGCGAGTGCGTACAGCACCACGGCGGCCAGCAAGGTCACCGCGTTACCCGACAGGATCGTCTTGCGGGCGCGAGCCCAACCTCGGGGCACCGCCGAACGATACGAACGACCTTCTCGTATCTCATCTTTGATGCGCTCGAAGAACACCACGAAGGAGTCCGCGGTGGTGCCGATGCCGATGATCAGACCGGCGATACCGGCCAGATCCAAGGTGTATGAGATGTATCTACCCAGCAGGACCAGGATGGCGAACACCATGGCGCCCGAGGCCACCAAGGACAGCGCGGTCAGGATGCCGAGCACACGGTAGTAGATCAGCGAGTACAGCAACACGATCGCCAATCCAATGGCGCCCGCGATCAGGCCGGCCTTGAGCGAGGTCAATCCGAGTGTGGCCGAAACTGTTTCGGCGTCGGAGGACTCGAAGGACAGCGGCAGCGAACCGTACTTGAGGGCCGCGGCAAGCTGCTTGGCCGAGTCGGAGGTGAACTGCCCGCTGATTTCGGTCTTGCCGCCCGGGATGGGCTCGCGGATGGCTGGCGCACTGATCACCTTGGAGTCCAACGTGAACGCGGTCTGGGTGCCCTGCTGCCAATGCGCAGAGGTGTACTCCGCCCAGACCTTGGCTCCGGTGGGCTTGAACTCCATGCTCACCACGTAGATGCCGCGCTGCTGGTCAAGTCCCGAGCTGGCGTCCTTGATCTCCTCGCCGCTGATGATCGCCTTGTCCAGCAGATAGGCGGCCTTTCCGCCCTGACTGTCATCGCCACAGGTGACCAACGGAAGGTTCGGATCGTCATTGCCCGCGAGCGGGTCGTCAAGGTCATAGCAACGCGATGACTGAACCTGAAGCGCCAGCATCTGAATCCGCGGATCGTCGCTCTGCCTGATCTGCTTCTCGAAGTCGATCAGCTGCTTGCGTTCCTCACCGCTGCCCGGTTTCGGCGGCAGATCGGTGGCCGGAGCAGCGGGCGGTGGGGCATTCGGCGTCGCGGGCTGCGTCGCCGGAGCGGGTGGCGGTGGCGGCGGCGTGGTGGTTTGCGCCGGATAGGGCCGCGGCTGCGGTTTCGGCGAAGGCGCGGCGGGTGCCGGCTTTCCCGCACCGGGCTCCGGGGGCGTCGCCTCTTGCCCAGCGCCGGGCGGGCCGCCCTGGGGCGCTCCGGCCTGGGGATTCTCCTTGGGCTGCGCCGGCACCATCTGGACGACAGGCCGGATGTAGAGCTTGGCGGTCTGACCGAGGTTGCGGGCCTCGCTGCCGTCGTTACCGGGCACCGTGATGACGAGGTTGTCGCCGTCGATGATGACCTCGGATCCGGAGACACCGAGGCCGTTGACGCGCGCATTGATGATCTGCTGTGCCTGAGTCAACGCTTCCCTGGTCGGCTTGGAACCGTCAGGGGTGCGTGCCGTCAGGGTGACGCGGGTTCCACCCTGCAGGTCGATACCGAGCTTGGGCTTAGCGTGCTTGTCGCCGGTCAGGAAGACCAGCAGGTAGGCGCCGATCAGCAGCACCAGGAAGGCAGCTAGATAACGCGCGGGATGCACAGGGGCCGATGGCGAGGCCACGTGTCCGGTCTCCTTGCTTGTCGAGGGCGGGTCGGGAGGCGTTCAGGGTTGAGCAAAGGTGAAAGCCGCTACTCCTTGGTCAGCTCGACCCCGGTGCTCTCGACGTCGCGCGACGCCTCCTCAGCGGTGTCATCGGTGTCCTCGGCCTCATCAACGATCTTGTCGCGGACCGCGAGCTTCATCCAGCGCGTCACAACACCCGGAGCGATCTCCAGATCGACGGTGTCGTCGGTGACTGCGGCGATAGTGCCCTGCAGACCGGAGGTGGTGTGCACCCGGTCGCCGATTGCCAGGGACTCGTGCAGCTCGATGGTGGCGTCCAGAGCCTTGCGCTGCCGCCGGTTCGCGAAGAAAAGGAACGCGCCCATAACGAGGATGAGCGGCAAAAAGACGATGATCGATTCCATGGCGGCTTTCGGGATTCTTTCCGTTGGGTCTTCACGAGTTCAAGCACGGTCTGCGTGAAACGAGCACGCGACAAGTCACCAGTGTGCCATCCGACTCTGTGGAATCGACGCGAACCCCGGACCTGCGCGTCCTGGACTCAAGCGTCCCGTCAATCGAACAGCCCGGCGTGTCCCAGCACCTGCGGCGGCGGGGTAAGACCCAGATGTGTCCACGCCAATGCTGTCGCCACACGTCCGCGCGGCGTCCGGGCCAGCATCCCGGCACGCACCAGGAACGGCTCACACACCTCTTCCACTGTGGTCGATTCCTCCCCGACCGCTACCGCCAATGTCGACACGCCCACCGGGCCGCCGCCGAAACTGCGTGTCAGCGCCGTGAGCACCGCCCGGTCCAGGCGGTCCAGCCCCAGCTCGTCGACGTCGTAGACGGCCAGGGCGGACTTGGCTACATCCACGGTGATGACACCGTCTGCCCGCACTTCCGCGTAGTCACGGACCCGGCGCAGCAACCGATTGGCGATACGTGGGGTGCCGCGTGAGCGCCGGGCGATCTCCACACCTGCGTCGGCTCCGAGCTCGATGCCGAGGATTCCCGCCGATCGAGCCAGCACAAGTTCGAGTTCATCGGGCTCGTAGAAGTCCATGTGGGCGGTGAACCCGAACCGGTCACGCAATGGCCCGGTCAGCGACCCGGATCGGGTGGTCGCACCGACCAGCGTGAACGGCGCCACTTCCAGGGGTATCGAGGTCGCGCCGGGCCCCTTGCCGACGACGATGTCGACGCGGAAGTCCTCCATCGCCAGATACAGCATTTCCTCAGCGGGCCGCGCGATGCGGTGAATCTCATCGATGAACAACACATCGTGTTCGACGAGGTTGCTCAGCATCGCCGCCAGATCGCCCGCGCGCTCCAATGCCGGACCCGAGGTCACCCGCAGCGAGGAGCCCAACTCGCCCGCGATGATCATCGCCAGGGAGGTTTTGCCGAGTCCGGGTGGACCGGACAACAGAATGTGATCCGGGGTGCCGCCGCGATTCTTGGCGCCGGACAGCACGAGCTCCAGCTGCTCACGCACCCGTGGCTGACCGATGAACTCCCGCAGCGACTTGGGTCTGAGCCCGGCATCGATGTCGTTCTCGCCGACCGTGAGCGCGCCGGACATCTCGGGGCCGGCATCGAAATCGTCCTCTTCGCCGTCAAACTCGTCGAAGCTGGTCATCGCGTCTTGCCCAGTAGCGTCAGCGCCGACCGCAGCACGGTCGAGGTATCTCCGTCGGAATTATCTTGAGCCAGAACGGTATCGGTGGCCTGTTCGGCTTGCTTCGCGGCGAACCCGAGGCCGATAAGCGCGTCGACGACCTGTGTACGCACCAGCGATGCTGTGCCGCGCCCCAGCTCGGTGGTTCCACTCGGGGTCGCGGCCACCTTCTCGCGCAGTTCCAGCACCAAGCGCTCGGCACCACGCTTGCCGATCCCGGGAACCCTGGTCAGTGCATTGACATCGCCATCGGCCAGCGCCTGGCGCAAGGTCGGCGCGTCGTAGACCGCGAGTGTGGCCATCGCGATCTTGGGCCCCACACCGGAGACACCCAGCAGCGTCAGGAACAGATCGCGGGCATCGGTGTCGGTGAAGCCGTACAACGTCATCGAATCTTCGCGGACGATCATCGCCGTGATCAGCCGTACCTGGGTGCCGCGCCGCAGCGTCGACAGTGTGGCCGGGGTGGCATTGACGCGGTATCCGACGCCGGCGGCCTCGATCACCACATGATCGAGTGCGATGTCGATGGCCTCGCCATTGACCGAAGCAATCACCGGGATACCGCCTTCAATCGGGCCGCGAAGGCCTTCCGCTGCTCTTCCGCCGCGGCTTCCGCCTTCGCCATTCTCGCCAGCATGGGCGCACGCCAGCAGTGACAGATTGCCAGGGCCAACGCGTCGGCCGCATCAGCGGGCTTCGGCGCCGTCTGCAGCTGCAGGATGCGCGTGACCATTGCGGTCACTTGGGATTTATCTGCGCGCCCGTTGCCGGTGACGGCGGCCTTGACCTCCGACGGGGTGTGGAAATACACCTCAATCCCCCGCTTGGCAGCACAAAGTGCGATCACTCCGCCCGCTTGGGCGGTGCCCATCACGGTGGAAACGTTCTGCTGAGCGAAGACGCGCTCGATGGCGATCACGTCGGGACGGTGCGTGTCCATCCAGTGTTCGACAACCTGACTGATCGCCAGAAGTCGTTGCGGCAAGGGCTGATTGGCCGGAGTACGGACTACGTCGACGTCCAGCGCCACCACCTTGCGACCCGAGGAGGCCTCGACCATGGACAGACCGCACCGGGTAAGACCCGGGTCGACTCCCATTACTCGCACGCGCCAGCCCTCTCGCCGTAGAACAGTTGTTCGATCAGCATATCCAGGAGGCTTGCCCATTCCGGATAGCAACACGCGAGGGCTCTGCAAATGTCAACATCCGTTGGCCTAAGCTCAGGCCATGTCCACCGAACCTCGGCGATCGGACGCCACCCGTGCGGCCATCCTTGAGGCTGCTCAGGAGCACTTCGCCAGCGTCGGGTACGAGAAGGCAACCATACGGGCCATCGCGGCGACGGCGGGTATCGACCCGTCCCTGGTCATGCGGTACTACGGCAACAAGGGCAAGCTCTTCGCGGCCGCCGCCGACTTCGATATTCACCTGCCCGAGAATCTTGCCGAGATTCCGCGTCCCGAGCTGGGGGCAGCCCTCGTCGAGCACTTCCTCGCCAAATGGGAGGCCGACGACACCATGGTCGCCCTACTGCGCGCGGCAGTGTCGCATGAGACGGCGCGCGCACGGATGGCCGAGATCTTCAGCAGTCAGATGGTGCCTGCGATCGAGGCGTTAACGGCGGATCGCGCCATGGAACGCGCGGCGCTGATCGGCACTCAGATGATCGGCCTGGCGATGTGCCGATACGTGATCCGCCTCGGGAACGTGCCCGAGATGACGCACGAACAGATCATCGACTTGATCGCACCGACAATCCAGGCCTACCTGGATTGTGACTGCGACTGCGAAGCGCCCTAGCTCGCGCGCTCGGGCTGCGTCCACGGGCGCAGCCGGGGTACCCAGCGCGGTACGTGCTGCGAGTACTCGGCGTAGTCGCGGCCGAACCTCTTCAATAGGCCGCGCTCCTCCACCAGCGGAAAGTACACGGCGTTGATGGTCACGAAAACGGCTGCATAGATCAGCAAGCCGACAGAGTTCACCGCGAACGCCTCACCCAGCAGGATGGCGATGACTCCGGTGATCATCGGGTTACGTACGTAGCGGTACGGGCCGCGCACGACAAGGTGAACCGGCGGGTCGAAGGGCGCCAGCGAACCCTTGCCCATCTGGTGGAAGAGCATGACAGTGCGGGTCACCAGGAACAGGCCGGCAGCGACCAGCAAGGTCCCGATCACCGTCGCCGTCATCGACATCTCATCCGACATCCATGACGGCACCTGGATGCCCGTTCCGTAGAGAATCACCAGCGGAATCAGCACCGTCACGGTGAATGGCAGCGCGAGAACCGCGCGCGCGGTGCGCCACAGGCTTGTCGATTCAGGCGCCGGGGCGACTGTTTGTGTGGCCATGACCGGCCTCCCATCATTCGTGGATGTCCTAGATGTACGCCCAGTTGACATTGCTGTCAACACTTGTTGACCAACAGTCGTTGACATCACAGTAACGCCGCTTCCTGGCGTTTGATTCCCGCCATCCAGCGCGATTCGAAGTCGAAGTCCTCGGCCTATTACTGTCGTCGGCGTGTCTGTCGGAAAACTGCCCAGCGAAAAGACGATTCAGTGGTGGCCGCCCCTTGGCGTCCTCGCGATGCTGGTGCTCGGGTTCTCCGTCGGTAAGGGCTCAACGCCCTTTGACGTCTGGTTTTTCCACGGGACGCAGCTCGTATTCGGAGTGCAGCCACGCTGGCTGCTGTTCTTCACCGACTGGGTGTTTCTCGTTCCGGTGCTCGTGGTGTGCGTCGCGTTCGAGCTGTATCGGCGGCGTTGGCGGGTCGCTGCGGTGGCGCTGGCCTGCCCGTTCGTGGCGAATTGGACCACTCAGGGCACCAAGATGCTCGTCGGCCGCGAGAAGGGCGGCTATCTCGCCTACCCCAGCGGCCACACCACCTTCGTGGTCGCCGTGATGGGGATGCTGGTGCTGGTCGCCGGTGGAGCCCTATGGGCGTACATCGTGGCCGGGATTGTCAGCACGCTCGGGCTGCTAGGCCAAGTCGCCTGTGGGTATCACTACCTCACCGACACCATCGGTGCCGTACTGGTCACCACCGCAGTGGTGACGTTGGCCGTATGGGCCGCCGGTCAGCCCTCGTCGAGCTCGGCCAGCACCTCGTCCGATAGGTCCACGTTGGTGTAGACGTTCTGCACGTCGTCGCTGTCTTCCAGTGCGTCGACCAGCTTGAACACCTTGCGGGCAGTGTCGACGTCGACGGGCACGCTCATCGATGGCTGGAAGCTGGCCTCGGCCGAGTCGTAGTCGATCCCGGCCTCTTGCAGCGCCTGACGGACCGCGACCAAGTCGGTGGGCTCGGAGACGACCTCGAAGGTCTCGCCTAGGTCGTTGACCTCTTCGGCGCCCGCCTCCAGGACGGCCGTGAGCACGTCGTCCTCGGACAGACTGCCCTTTTCCAGGGTGATCATGCCCTTGCGGGAGAACAGGTAGGACACCGAACCCGGGTCGGCCATGCTGCCACCGTTGCGGGTCATCGCGACCCGAACCTCGCCGGCGGCGCGGTTGCGGTTATCGGTCAAGCATTCGACAAGCACGGCAACACCATTGGGGCCATAGCCCTCGTACATGATGGTCTGCCAGTCGGCGCCGCCAGCCTCTTCGCCGGCGCCGCGCTTGCGGGCCCGCTCGATGTTGTCGTTGGGCACCGACGTCTTCTTGGCCTTCTGGATGGCGTCATAGAGCGTCGGGTTGCCAGCCGGATCTCCGCCGCCGGTACGCGCGGCGACCTCGATGTTCTTGATCAGCTTGGCGAACTCTTTGCCACGGCGCGCGTCTTTGACGGCCTTCTGATGCTTGGTGGTGGCCCACTTGGAATGGCCGCTCATGTACCCCTGTACTACTTTCTCTAGGTTCTGTCGCACTTCTGCGCTGCCCGAGTGTACTCGCGCACCTAGGGTGAATCACATGACTGTCCTGGTAGCCGACCCGATTGTCGACACCGTCCTGGACCGGTACGCGTCGACCATCGGTGACAGCCTCACCGATTACCGCAATCATCTGTATCGGGGCATGAACTACCAGCTGCGTCTTCTCGGCATGACGACGGCGCCACCCGAAATCGCGTTGGCGTGGGCCACGCACGATATCGGCATCTGGACGGCCGGCACCTGGGACTACCTCGATCCGTCGGTGGCCCTCGCCGAACAGCTGGCACCGGAGTTCGGAATAGACGATGCCAGTCGCACCACAACGATGGTGGCCGATCACCACAAGCTCAGATCAGCGGACGATCTCTGGGTCGAGACTTTTCGATTGGGTGACCGGATTGACGCCTTCCACGGGTTCTACGCCTGGACCGGCCTGGAACGCGCCGATGTGCGCGAGGTCGTAGAGGCCTTGCCGTACGGCGGTTTTCACGGATTCTTGGTGCGAACGGCCGGAAAGTGGACGCTCAAGCACCCGCTGCGGCCGATGCCCATGATGCGCTGGTGATTCATAGCGCGTAGATGTCGCCGGCCTGCCGGACGCATCACCCGCTAGTGCCCACCTCTGAGCGACAAATCACCCCGCCGCGGCGAGTCCGGACTAGCTTGTCGCTCGTAGCCGGGCACACATCATCGCGATCAGGAAGCACGCACCATGTCGACAAAGAGCTGGTGCACCCGCCGGTCCCCGGTGACTTCGGGGTGAAACGACGTCGCCAACGCACTCCCCTGCCGCACCGCGACCGGATGCCCCTGCGCAATGGCCAGCACCTCGACGTCGGCGCCCACCCGCTCCACCCACGGTGCCCTGATGAACACCGCGTGCAGTCCGCCGTCAAGCCCGGTGAAATCCAAGTCGCCCTCGAACGAATCCACCTGGCGCCCGAAAGCATTGCGCCGCACCGTCATATCGATGGCGCCGAGCGCCACCGCATCCGGACGGGTGTCGAGTATCTCGCTGGCGAGCAGGATCATGCCTGCGCACGAGCCATAGACCGGCAGCCCGTCCCGCAGACGCTCGGAGAGCGGATCCAGCAGCTCGAACACGCGCAGCAAGTTGCTCATCGTGGTGGACTCCCCGCCGGGGATGACCAGCCCGTCCACCTTCGAGAGCTCCTCGGCACGACGCACGCCGAGCGCGTCGGCACCCGAATCTTTCAGGGCGGCAACATGTTCCCTGACATCGCCCTGCAATGCCAGCACGCCAACCAGCGGGCTCACGCCATGTTCCCCTTGGCGATCGACGCCTCGTCCGGGTTGCGCTCGTACCGGGTAAGCCCCTCTTGCACCACCGCCGCGACCATCCGGCCCTCGCGATCGAAGATCCGGCCCTGCGTCAGCGCCCGTCCGTATCCCGCCGACGGCGATGTCTCGTCGTACAGCAGCCATTCATCGGCGCGGAATGGCCGCAGAAACCACAGCGCATGATCCAGGGACGCGGTCTGCAGCACGGCGTCCCGGTGCGGCACCTTGGACGAACTCAACAGCGTCAGGTCGCTCATGTAGGCGAGCGCACAGATGTGCAGGACCGGGTCGTCGGGAAGCTGCTTGCGGCAGCGGAACCACACCCGCTGCTGCGCGGCCAGCCGAGGATTCCGGTCCATCAGCTCGTCGGGAACGATCCGGATGTCCCATTCGGCGAACTGCCGGAACAGGTCGTGACTGAACGACCCCTCCGCGTCCTGCACATCCGGCAGGTCCTCGGGTGCGGGCACCGGTGGCATCAGGTCCTGATGCTCGATGCCGGTGTCCAGGGTCTGAAATGACGCCGACATGCTGAAGATTGCCTGCCCACCCTGAATCGCGGTAACGCGACGGGTCACGAACGAACGGCCGTCACGCACCCGGTCGACGAGAAACACGGTGGGCTCGTTGGGATTTCCCGGTCGCAGGAAGTACCCGTGCAGGGAATGGACAAGGTAGTGCGGCTCCACGGTGCGAACCGCCGAGACCAACGACTGCCCAGCGACCTGACCGCCGAAGGTACGGCGCAGGCTGCTGGGGGTCACGTTGCCTCGGAAGATGTCCTTTTCGAGCTGCTCAAGCGTCAGGATCTCTTCGATATCGGCCATCAGATGGTTTTACCAGCCGCGCTCGGCGAGCCGATGCGGCTGCGCGATGTCCTCCACGTTGATGCCGACCATTGCCTCACCCAGACCGCGCGACACCTTGGCGAGCACGTCCGGGTCGTCGTAGAAGGTGGTGGCCTTCACGATCGCAGCGGCCCGCTGCTCCGGGTTGCCGGACTTGAAGATTCCGGAGCCGACGAACACACCCTCGGCACCCAGCTGCATCATCATCGCGGCGTCCGCCGGAGTGGCGATACCGCCGGCGGTGAACAGCGTGACCGGAAGCTTGCCGGCGCGAGCCACCTCGACTACCAGCTCATAGGGCGCCTGCAGTTCCTTTGCAGCAACGTACAACTCGTCCTCGGACAGCGAGGTGAGCCGACGGATCTCGCCACCGATCTTGCGCATGTGCGTGGTCGCGTTGGACACGTCACCGGTGCCGGCCTCACCCTTGGAGCGGATCATCGCCGCACCCTCGGTAATGCGGCGCAACGCCTCGCCCAGGTTGGTGGCACCGCACACGAACGGCACGGTGAACTTCCACTTGTCGATGTGGTTGGTGTAGTCGGCGGGGGTCAGCACCTCCGACTCGTCGATGTAGTCCACGCCCAGGCCCTGCAGGATCTGCGCCTCGACAAAGTGCCCGATGCGGGCCTTGGCCATGACGGGCACGCTGACGGCGCTGATGATGCCGTCGATCATGTCCGGATCACTCATGCGAGACACGCCACCTTGGGCGCGGATGTCGGCGGGGACGCGCTCCAGTGCCATGACGGCAACGGCTCCGGCGTCTTCAGCGATCTTCGCCTGATCGGGGGTGACAACGTCCATGATGACGCCACCCTTGAGCATCTCGGCCATACCGCGCTTGACGCGAGCGGTACCGGTTCCGGTCTCGGGGGACGTTCCATTGGTCGTGCTAGTCAACTGGGGGCTCCTGGATGTTCGGGTTCTCAGACCAGTCTAATGCCGCCGCACCAGCGATTTTGTCGCGGGAGGTGCGGTGACTGGGCTCACCCGATCAGGATCGGCTCGCGGCGCCCGCCGGTGGCCACCGCATCGGCCGCGCTAGCGGCCTCCCCGAGCAGCTCTCCTAGCTGATTCGGGAAAACCTGCTCCCCCGAGGCCGTCAGCGCGGCGATCTCTTCGGCATCGCACCAGCGGTGGCCGGTGATGTAGCGCTGCTCCAGGTTGGTGCGACCATCCGTCGCCGGTTCGAACCTCTTGGTGCGGTGCACGAAGAACAATTCCTCGGAGCGAATGGTGGTGCCGTTGAAGTCGAAGACGGCGACCCGACGCCACAGCGGGCCCACGAGGCGCCCAGAGGGAACCGATAAGCCGGTCTCCTCAACCAGCTCGCGCACCGCGCCGTCGGACAGCTTCTCCCCCGGCAAGGTCTGGCCGCCAACGGTGAACCACCAGTGCACCGCGGGGCTCGGCGCGGCGGGATCGAAACCGCGCAGCAGCAGCACCCGGCCATCCTCGTCCAGCAGGATGATCCGCGCCGAAGTACGGAAGTTGGCCAGTGCCGGATCCTCGGTGCCCGCACCCTGACGGTCGATGATTTCGAAATACGTTGGCATCGGCGCGGTTCCGCCCAGACGCAGCCAACGCACCGGACGGCGTACCCGGAGAGCCAGGGTGTCGCGCACGGCGTCGTTGTGGAAGCGCCGCGCGATCAGCACTCGCGTCTCCGCATCAGCGAGCTCGGCCACCAGCGCGGGGCGCAACCGCTCCGCGTCGACGGTCGATAGCGCCGAGGCCAGCTGGTTCTCCGCGTACTCACGCCGGTCGCGATCAGCTCGCTCGGCCTTCGCCGCGAGTTTGATGAGTTGTTCGTCCTTGAGCGCGTCGCCCACCGCCCGCGCCACGACGGCGCGGCGCGCCAGTGCGGCGTCGAGGGACTGCCAAGACAAATCGCTACGCACATGCAGCCGGTCCAACCGATTGGCCACGAGATAGGCCCACAGCAGGCCCAGCGCGACCAGCGCGCCGATGAGGGCGATGACGATGACGGTCAGCGCCGAGAAGGTCACCAACTGTCGACCTTTACTCGCGCGCCGGAGGCGGTCACGGTCTCGTAGACGAGCATGATCTGCTGCGCAACCACCGACCAGTCGTATCGCTGGACCGCGTCGGTACCCGCCGCCACCAGCTTCGCGCGGCCCTCATCGTCGCCGAGCACATCGATAATGGTCGCCGCCAGGGCATCCGAATCACCCGTGGGCGTCAACCGGCCCGCCGAGCCGTCCAGAAGCACCCGGCGGAAGGCGTCCAGCGAGCTGGCGACCACCGCAGTCCCGGCCGCCATGGCCTCCACCAACACGATGCCGAAACTCTCGCCGCCGATGTTGGGGGCGCAGTAGACGTCGGCGCTGTGCATCGCCGAGGCCTTGGTGGCATCGTCCACCTGACCGAGGAACCGCAGATGTTTCGCCAACGGTCCTGCCTGCGCGCGCAATTCGGCTTCATCTCCACGGCCGACGATCAAGATCTCCACATCGGCGAAGCTGGCCGCGATCTTCGGTAAAGCCCCCATCAACACGTCCATACCCTTACGCGGCTCGTCGTAACGGCCCAGGAACAGCACCGTCTTGCCCGCTCTCGGATAGCCCTCCAGCATGGGTGCGCCGGAAAAGGATCGGACGTCGACGCCGTTGGGAATCTCGACCGCATCAGAGCCGAGCGCCTCCATCTGCCAGCGCCGGGCCAGCTCGGAGACGGCGATCCGGCCGACGATCTTCTCGTGCCAAGGGCGCAGCACCGCCTGAAAGACGCTCAGAGTCAACGACTTCGTGGTGGAAGTGTGAAAGGTGGCGACGATCGGACCCTCCGCCACCATGAGCGCCAACATGGACAGGCTCGGCGCGTTCGGCTCATGCAGATGCAACACATCGAAGTCGCCGTCGACCAGCCAGCGTCTGGTCTTGGCGTAGGTGGCCGGGCCAAATCGCAGCCGCGCCACCGAGCCGTTGTACGGAATCGGAACTGCCTTGCCGCCGGAGACCACGAACTCTGGCAGCTCCAGGTCTGATGAGGACGGTGCGAGCAGACTGACATGGTGGCCGCGATCCCTCATGACCTCGGCCAACTGCACCACATGGGACTGGACGCCGCCCGGTACATCAAAGGAGTACGGACAGACCATCCCGATGCGCATTACGCCTGCCCACCAACGGAGTCCGTCTCCCTGGGGGCTGCCCGATCATCAATTTCCGTCTCGCGACCAGGCGCCGGCTCCGCCGCGGAAGGGGTCTGAGATGGCGACGTCCGCAGCCGGGTGCGGCGTTCTTCGGACAGATCGTCGAGCCACAGGGGTTGCAGCATGTGCCAGTCCGCCGGGCGCTCGGCGATGTTGGCGGCGAATTCGTCGGCGAGTGCCTGCGTGGCCACTGCGACATCGCCTGCCGAGGTGTCGATGGGCTCTTGGATCCGTACTCCCCATTGACCATGTGGCTCGAACCAGCAGTGCGCCGGCAGCAGGCGCGCTCCGGTCTCGATCGCCAGGCGGGCCGGCCCAGCGGGCATCCGGGCCTCCGCGCCGAAGAAGTTGACGGGAACACCGTTCCGGCTCAGATCGCGATCGGCCATCAGGCAGACGACACGGTTTTCCCGCAGCCGCGCCGCCAGGGTCTCGTAGGGCCCGGTGGAGTCGCCACTCGAAGCAAGCACCTCGAAGCCAAGGGTTTCCCGGTAGTCCAGGAATCGGCGGTATAGCGATTCAGGTTTCAGACGCTCCGCGACGGTGGTGAAAGTGCCGTAGGTCTGGGCCAGCCAGACACCGGCCATGTCCCAGTTGCCACTGTGCGGCAGGGCGATCACTGTGCCCTTGCCGTTCTCCTGGGATGCGTCGATGTTCCGGCGCCCGAACGCGCAGCTGTCCAGGCGGCCGGCAAGCCGTTCCATGTTCTGCGAAGGCAGGCGGAACGCTTCGCGCCAGTAGCGCGCGTAGGAACGCATCGAGTCGATCATCAGCCGGTCGGGCACCTCGCGAGGATGCACGCCGAGCACCCGGGCGAGGTTCTTGCGCAGTTGCTCGGGCCCACCGTTGCGCGCACCCACCATGGCACCGACATCGAATATGGCTCGAGCGAGGAGATCCGGTGTCACCTGAGTCAGGTTCCAGCCTGCGGCATAGCCCCAATCGGCAGCGCGTTCGCCCCACACACTCATGACTGATTCTTCTCCGCGGTGTCCTGTCCGGCATCGGAATTGGGCAACAGATCAGAAGCACCCGGAGATGTGCGCACCGCATGCATCCGTTGGGCCACTGTCACCAGGCTCGCGATCGCCAGTACCCACATCGCGGTATGTAACGGCCACTGCACTCCAAAACCACCGCCGAATATCGCTCCGGCGAGCACGATGATGAGCCGTTCGGGGCGTTCGATCAGCCCGCCGTCGGCCCGCAATCCGGAGGCCTCGGCCCGCGCCTTCACATACGAGATCACCTGTGAGGTGATCATGCAGATCAGCGTGGCAACAACCAAAGATGTTGATCCCCAGCCGAATGCGGCCCACCAGAGCAATCCGGCGAATATCGCACCATCGGCCACCCGATCACATGTCGCGTCGAGCACCGCACCGAACCGGGTGCCACCGCCGCGGGCCCGTGCCATCGCCCCGTCGAGCATGTCGAACATCGTGAACAGCCAGACTGCGATGCCGCCCCAGAACAGGTGGCCCGTCGGGAACAAGGTGAGCGCCGCGACAACCGTCGCCGCCGTCCCGAAGATGGTGACGGTGTCGGGGGTGAATCCCGCACGCAGCACCGCGTTGGCCAACGGATTGATGATCTTCGCGAACGTCTCCCGGGACAGGATCGCGCTCATGGCAACTGCTCCCAGGCACTGGCGAGTAGTTCGCGGGTGTCCCGCAACAGCTGCGGCAGCACCTTGGAGTCGCCGATGATGGTGATGAAATTGGCGTCGCCACCCCAGCGCGGCACCACATGCTGATGCAGATGCTCGGCCAGCGATCCGCCCGCTGCGGTGCCCAGGTTCAGCCCCACGTTGAAACCATGTGGACGGGATACCTTCTTGATCACCCGAATCGCCTTCTGGGTGAATGCCATCAGCTCCCGGCTCTCGTCCTCGGTGAGGTCTTCGAGCTCGGCAACCTGCCGGTAGGGCACCACCATCAGATGGCCCGGGTTGTACGGGTACAGATTGAGCACGGCGTACACATGGTCCCCGCGCGCAACCACCAGCCCGTCTTCATCGGCCATTTCGGGGATGTCAGTGAACGGAGCGGACTCCGCCCCACTCGATTTCACCGCCTCGACCAGATAGGTCATCCGGTGCGGTGTCCACAGCCGCTGCAGATGGTCAGGGTCGCCCACGCCCCGGTCGATGATGGTCGAGTCCTCGTCAGTCACGGGTCCCCAACTTCATGAGTTCGGCAGTGGGAGAAACGTTCTCGCGCCTGTTCACCCAGTCGACGATGGCGGCGACGGCCTCATCGCGCGGCACTCCGTTGACCTGCGTGCGGTCACGGAATCGGAAGCTGACAGCGCCCGCCTCCACATCGCGGTCACCGGCCAGCAGCAGGAACGGCACCCGCTGATTGGTGTGGTTGACGATCTTCTTGTTCATCCGGTCATCGCTGGTATCGACCTCTGCCCGAATACCCTGCGATCTGAGCTGCGCGACAATGTCGCTCAGGTACGGCGCGTGGGCATCGGCGATCGGGATGCCGACGGCCTGCACTGGGGACAGCCAGACCGGGAAGGCGCCCGCGTAGTGCTCGGTGAGCACACCGAAGAAGCGCTCGATGGACCCGAACAACGCACGGTGAATGAGTACCGGGCGCTGACGCGTTCCGTCAGCCGCGGTGTACTCGAGCTCGAACCGCTCGGGCATGTTGAAGTCGAGCTGGATGGTCGACATCTGCCAGGACCTGCCCAGCGCGTCCTTGGCCTGCACCGAGATCTTGGGGCCGTAGAAGGCCGCGCCACCCGGGTCGGGGACGAGCTGCAGGCCGGAATCGCGCGCCACCTGCTCCAAGGTCTTGGTGGACTCTTCCCAGACCTCGTCGGAGCCAACGAACTTCGTCTCGTCCTTGGTGGACAGCTCCAGGTAGAAGTCGTCGAGCCCGTAGTCGGACAGCAGGTCCAGCACAAACCGCAGCAGGGAGGTCAGCTCTTCGTGCATCTGCTCCCGGGTGGTGTAGATATGTGCGTCGTCCTGCGTCATGCCGCGCACACGGGTCAGGCCGTGCACCACGCCGGATTTCTCGTACCGGTACACCGATCCGAATTCGAAGAGCCGCAACGGCAATTCACGGTATGAACGGCCCCGAGCCCGGTAGATCAGATGGTGCATGGGGCAGTTCATGGGCTTGAGGTAGTAGTTCTGCCCCGGCTTGCGCACGGTGCCGTCGTCGTTGAGCTCGGCGTCGATGTGCATCGGGGGGAACATGCCGTCGGAGTACCAGTCCAGGTGTCCGGAGGTCTGGTACAGGTTCTCCTTGGTGATGTGCGGGGTGTTGACGAATTCGTACCCGGCGGCCGTGTGCTTGGCGCGCGAGTAGTCCTCCAGCTCCTTGCGGATGATGCCACCCTTGGGGTGGAAAACCGGAAGGCCAGAACCGATTTCGTCGGGGAAGCTGAAGAGGTCGAGCTCCACACCGAGCTTGCGGTGGTCGCGTCGCAGCGCCTCTTCCAGCAGTTCGAGATGCTTGTCGAGGGCTTCCTGGGATTCCCAGGCGGTGCCGTAGACGCGCTGCATGCTGGCATTGGCCTGATTGCCGCGCCAGTAGGCCGCCGAACTGCGGGTCAGCCGGAACGCCGGGATGTGCTTGGTGGTGGGAATGTGCGGGCCGCGACACAGGTCGAACCATTCCCGTTCCCCGGTACGGGGATTCAGGTTGTCGTAGGCGGACAGCTCGTCGCCGCCGACCTCCATGACCTCAGGGTCGTCGGCGCCCGACTTATCGGAGACGAGCTCCAGCTTGAACGGCTCATTGGCCAGCTCGGCCTGAGCCTCTTCCACCGAAGCGTAAACCCGGCGCGAAAAGCGTTGCCCCTCCTTGATGATCTGCTTCATCTTCTTCTCGAGGGCAGCCAGATCCTCGGGGGTGAAGGCGTGATCGATCCCGAAGTCGTAGTAGAAGCCATCGGTGATCGGCGGGCCGATACCGAGTTTGGCCTCCGGGAACAGGTCTTGCACGGCCTGTGCCAGCACATGCGCGGCCGAGTGCCGGATAACGCTGCGACCGTCCTCGGTATTGGCCGCGACCGGCTCCACGTCCGTATCGGCCTCCGGGGTCCAGGACAGGTCCTTCAGCGCACCGTCCACGCGCACGACGACGATGGCGTCGTCGCCCTTGCCCGGCAGACCTGCCTCGCGTACCGCGGTCCCCGCCGTCGTCCCGGCCGGCACCCGGATTGGGGCCACAAGGGAAGACGGGTTGGGCGCAGTCATCAGCAGTTCTCCAATTCAGAGACGGGGGGTTTGCGAACTCATGCTATCGGTCCGCACCAGCGACTTCCCAGCCTGATGGGCGCTGCGCGTACTCAGGCCGATCGAGCCCGGAACGTATTCCGGTAAGCCAACGGGGAGACCCCGGTGAGTCGGCGGAACTGCTCCCGGAAATTCGCAGGTGAACCGAACCCCACCTCGCGCCCGATCCACTCCACCGAGTCGGCGGAACATTCCAGCAGCTGTTGAGCATGACGGACCCGCACACCGGTGAGCCATTGCATCGGCGTCTGCCCCGTTTCGGCACGAAACCGCCGGTTGAGGCTGCGCACACTGGTGGATGCCTGGGCCGCGAGGCCCTCCAGGGACAGCTCGCGATGAGCGTTGTGCTCGATCCAGGCCAAGATCTCCCCGAGACCGGCCTCGGTGCGCTGACGGTTACGGATGACGTACTGCGCTTGGCCACCGTCGCGGTGCAACGGCGCCACGGCCACCCGCGCAGCCTCCGAAGCGACCGCCGCGCCGTGATCGCGCGTGACCATGTGCAGGCACAGATCGAGCCCTGCGGAGGCGCCGGCGGAGGTGAGCACCTGCCCCTCATCCACGTACAGCACATCGGCATCCAGGCGCACCGCCGGGAACATCTCCCGGAACAGGTCGGCCGCCAGCCAATGGGTGGTGGCCCGCTTGCCGTCCAGAATTCCCGCCTCGGCAAGCGTGAACGCCCCTGCGCAGATGGAAGCGATGCGCACTCCACACCGGTAGGCGGCCTGCAGCGCCTCGATGACACCGTCCGGCGTGGGTGCCGTCACGTCATTGCGCGCCGGGACCACGATCGTGTCAGCCTCCGAAAAGGCCTCCAGCCCAAGATCTGTCGCGATGCCAAACGGTCCGGCGGAGACGACTGGCGCGGTCCCGCACACGCGCACCCGGTAGGGCCGGGTGCCATCGGCGAGGTGCACGCGACGGAACACCTCCACGGCGGTGGCCAGGTCGAAGCCGATGGTGTCGGGAAGCGCAAGAACGACGACGGAGTGAGGCTTGTCCGAACGACTCGAAGGTACGGAGTGAGGCTTGTCCGAACGACCCGATGACACGGAGTGCATGCGGCCAGCCTAACTCCGACTGGCAATATCTCATCGGATACTGGCTATCTGGCCACTTCTGCTTCTGCGACCGCACGACCACCATGGCAGTCATGCAGATAGCGATCCTGGCGTACCCCGGCATGACGGCGCTCGACGCGATAGGTCCGTACGAAATGCTCCGGGGACTACCCGATGCCGAGCTTCGATTCGTCTGGCACGAGCCGGGCCCGGTAGTGACCGACAGTGGCGTGCTGGCGCTCGGCGCGACACATTCCTTCGGAGAAACCGCGGCACCCGACATCGTCCTGGTCGGAGGTTCGATACCGGCCACGATGAGCACCGCCGCCGACGAGGGCGTACTCACGTGGCTCCAGCAAGCGCATCAGACCACGACGTGGACCGCGCCGGTATGCAGCGGGTCGCTCATTCTGGGTGCCGCCGGAATCCTGCAAGGCAAGAACGCCACCTGCCACTGGGCCGGACAGCGGGTGCTGTCCACCTTCGGCGCGAATGCTCAGCGCGACAAACGCATCGTCCGCGACGGCAAGGTGGTCACCGCCGCAGGCGTATCGGCAGGACTCGACCTTGGGCTATGGCTCGTCGGCGAAATCGCCGGACGGCCGCGCGCCGAGGCCACCCAACTCTGCATCGAGTACGACCCGCAGCCGCCGTTCGATACGGGCCACATGAACAAGGCCTCCACCCGCAACAAGGCAGACGCGGTGCGGATGATGAAGGGCATGATCTCGGCACGCGACGCCGGCACCGAGCTCGTCGCGGGCTCAAAAGTAATGTGGGCGAACGTTATCGACCGAATGCGGAAAAGGTCAGCTGCCAATCCCTAGCGGGCTCTTCAGCCAGGGCGCTTCGACCCCGACGAGCGCGGCGACCCAACCGACCGCACCGAGTGCCCACAGCGTGACCAACACCAAGGCCGCGGTGAACAGCACCCCTATCCCCCGCACCCACTGTGGCTGGGTGGAGAACCAGGCCATGAATCTGTCATACCGGACCCTCACTGCGTGCAGAAGTTTGGCAGCCCATGAGAATTCGGTAGCGAGAATGGCCAGACCGAGGAACACGATCGCCCAGCCGGGTCCCGGATACGGGATGGCGATGATGCCCACACCAAGCACCAGCAGACCGATGACGGCGACCACCACGCGGTAGACGATGTCGAGCGCCGGCCGATCCCGCACAGTGTCACGCCACCGGGCCCACCTGCGGGTGGCCTTGTTCACGGCTGGCCGGGATTGAGCTTGACGAAAAGCGCGTCGGCTTCAGCGAGCACATCATCGCCGTCGAGCAATCTGCTCGTCAGGAACACCTTGCGCCCCTCCACGCGGTCCAGCGTGCAGTCGTACTGCAGCTCCTTCTCAATCGGCGTGACCTTGCGGTAGTTGATGTTCAGGTACGCGGTGCGCAACTTACGCAGATCAGTCAGCAGCATCGTGCCGGTACCGATAATGGTGTCGAAGAGCAGCCCGAGGCATCCGCCGTGCACGGCACCGTTTCGGCCCAGGTGATAACGACCGAAAGTTGCTGTGCCCCTGAGCACTCCGTTATCAAAGCTGTCGATTGTCATCGGAACCAGCAGGATGTTCCCGCGCAGCGGGAGATCGGTGCGCCGACCCGAGGGCGAGTCCCATTCCGACACCTCGTAGGGGGCCAGCAGCTCGTTCATGGTGTCCAGCTGGCTGGCCAGCGCGGTGACCATCTCATCGGGTGGCAGGGCGGCACGGGCGCGGTCCTGCAGGGTTCGCAGCGCGTCGATGAAACGGCCGTAGTCTGGGCCGCCCTTGAGGGTGGGATCCGGCGGGTTGAACCCGCCTCCCTCATGCGCTGTTACTGCTTCCTCGGTGGTCATGCTCACCTACGTTATTGGGGTGGATATTGCCCAGCTGAGCCAGCTCCCTTTCACCTACTCCGAAATCGGCGCGACGGCCGGTGAGCTGCCCGCCGGATACCACCACGTGCGCGAATCACAGCAGCTCGGGACCGGCAGAGCGCGGTTCGAGGAGGCCGCCGCAAGCCTGATGCGGTTCGGTATCCAACGCGGGATCGGGCTGCCGGTGCAGACCTCCGCACCCCAGGCCGCTGAGGGTGTCAACGTGGCAACACGCCTGTGGCCGTTCTGGGCGTTGTGCCGCATCGTGTACGTGGTCGACGAGCCGAATCGGCGCGGTTTCGCATACGGCACGCTTCGGGGCCACCCCGAAACCGGCGAAGAGGTCTTCATCGTGCGCCTTGATCCATCCAATGACGTTGTATCCGTGGAGATCACAGCCTTCTCGAAGCCGTCGTACTGGTGGGTCCGGATGGGCAACCTGGTGGTCGAGCAGCTACAGCGAGTGGTAACTCGGCGATACCTGCGCGCGCTCTGAGCGCGGCGCAGGTATCTATCGCCCAGATAACCCTCCCCCGGTAGCCTACGGGTTAGCTGGAGGTTGTTAATAGCTACACTGGCGTGTCGCGCAGTATGCGTGTCAACTGGTATTTCGCGCGAAAACAAAGCATGCAGGTAACTCATAGCAAATATTCTGTCCGTTAGAATCGTTATGATAGGTAACCTGTGGTTCAACTTCGATTCATGCTTTGTTAGGAGCCCTGAACCTCATGGTGTCACTGCCCATCCGCATCGCGTTGTTCGCCGGGACCCTGGGCGCCTCCGCCGCGATGTACCTCGCCCCGGTAGCGGCCGCTGATCTCCCGGTGTGTTCCGCAGGCGAGACGCCGTACAACCACAGCTGCCGCACCGCGTGTGCCGGCGGCGCTCCGCGCGTCGGTGGAGCGTGCACCCAGCCCGGCACCAATCTGTACGACCGCGGCTTCCATGAGCCCACCCACGAGGGCGCCAACCCGCGGACCCCGTTGGGCACCAACCCGCAGGTTCCGTTCGGTACGAACACCACAACCGTTCTGCAATAACATATTTCGGCGCCGTGCCCGGTTGACAACGTTGTCAGCCGGGCACTCCCGTCTCAGGGACTATCGCGCTTCCGGGCCAGAGCGTCCTTCCATTGCGGGAATGAAATCAGCCGCAACGGGGTAGACATCACACATGGAACTCAACGATGCCGGCCGCACTCTGATCGGAGCGGGCGTTGACGCCACGCTCGTCACCATCAACCCCGACGGCACCCCACAGGTGTCCGTCGTCTGGGTTGCCCTGCAGTCCACGTCAGAGGGCGACGAGCTGGTGTCCGCTCATCTGTCGGGCAACTACAAGAAGCTGCGCAACATCCGGCGCGATCCGCATGTCGCCCTGACCATCCTCGCCCCTAGCCAACCCGGCCAGCAGCGCCAATACCTGTCCGTCACTGGTTCCGCGCGAGTGGTCGAGGGAGGCGGACTCGAGGTACTCAAGGGGCTGGCCGTCGCCCTGCTCGGCTCCGATGAGTACTTCCCACCGCCCGGCTCCCCGGATGGATACTTGACCCGCGTCCGCATCGAGTCGGTCGGTGGTCAAGGCCCCTGGGCGCCACAACCCTGAGCTCAGCCTCTGATGACGCCCTTGGTGCGCATCAGAAAGTCAGCGAGAAAACCGTCATGCGGGATATCGGGTGCCGAATATGAGGTGAGGTGTGCGCCGCTGTACACGTTCGCCACCGTCGGCTCGTTGAGGAGATCATCGATCAGCCCCTCGTCATCGGTGATCGTGTTGATGACCAGCGAATCCCGCAGCGGGGCAAGCCCGTCGGCACGCGACCAGGGTGCTATCCACACGCACGGGAAGGCAAACTCGGTATTGAGCGTGTCGATGTCGGGTAGTTCGAGCAGATGCACGGCCGGTCTCAGCGCGGCCGAGCCGTCGCCGAGGTCCGCCACCACCTGCGCGGCGCCCAGCAGCGGTGTGGCGCCCCGAGATTTCGCCGCCAGATGCTCGGCAAGGCGCCCGGCGGCGGCTAGAGGCTGGACCGGCAGAGCGGCACGTTCGTCGGCGATCGGCAGCGGCGCGATCGTCGCGAGCCTGCCAGCGATCGCCTCTGCCAACAGTCGCGGATCGCCCTCGTAGAGAACGGCCGTCGCGTTGGTGCAGGCCATGCCGCCCTGCCCGCTGATCGACTCGACGATGACGTCGAGGTAATCACGCCAGTCCTGTTCTGCGGTGATCAGGATCTTGGTGCGGCCCGGTCCGTTCACCATCACCGTCGGGTCATGGGCGTACGCGTCGACCACGTCTTGTCCGCCGTAGACGACGGCGAGGTCGGCCGCGGTGATGATCTCGGCGGCACCCGCATGGTCGGTCGGCAGGTACAGCGCATCTTCGGGCCGAAATCCCGCCTGGCGCATTGCATTGACGAGTCGGTGTCCGGTAAAGGGTTCTCGCCGCGACGGGCGGATCGCCACCCGATATCCCAGGGCCAAGGCCTGCGCCCACCCACCGTGAACACCGGGGCTGTTCCCCGATGCGTGCACGGCAAGCACCTCCCCGCGGCGCGCCCACACCGCGCTCCCCCGTCTGGTGCGTTCGTCGCGCCAGTCCAGAGCCGCACCCTCCGGCCGGGCCGGTGCCACCGCGTCGACCGCCCGATCCACCGCTTCGGCGACACCACGGGCACTGAATCGCGCAAGCGCGATCGGCAGCCCCGATACCCGACTGACCATGTCGACATACTGCTCAAATCCCATGCCGCCGATCTCCGCGGTGCCAAAGATGTTGGCAGCCTTGGCCAGAGCGGCCTCACGCAGATCGGCGGGAAGCGGCCTGACATTGCGCTGCGCACGAATGCTGCGGATCACATACAGCGGGGGCACGATGCTCAACTCGGCGACCGGCGCCCCGGTCACATCGGTGATCGCCTCGTGGGTGCGGGTGCGGTACTCGCCGCCGGGGCCGAGTGCATCAAGTGCAATCACGATCAGTAGACGCCCTCGATCACCGGCTCGCCCCCGAAGGTGGCCACGGGAACTACCTCGCTGACGGAATCGCCCACCTGGCCCTCGGGTCCGCGCATGCGGATCGCGCTGTCGCGTTCGAGGTTGTTCGGAATGAACATGCCCTTGCTGATGTGGTTCATCACCACCTGACCGCGCTCTCCGTAGGGCACGCACTCGCCTGTTGCGGGATCGATCACCCAGAAGACGACGTAGGGCGTCCGGGGGTCGAAGACGAAGGCATCGCCGTCGACTCGAGTCTTGGCCTGGGACAGGATCATTGTGCTGCCGAACGCCATCGTGATCGCGGCCGCCGGGAAGATTTCACGAAGTAGATCGAGGGTGTCCAGATCAACGTGGGCACCGCTGATCAGTATGTAGCGGATCTTCTGGTTCACCAGGTCCACCATGGCCTCATCGCGGGCGATAGCGCCTAGCAGCGGCGGGCTGGTGTGCAGATTGGCCACGTGCTGGGTCTGCAGAACGAACCGTGCCTGCTCCAGAACATGCTGGACATAACCCGACACCTCGGCGGTGGCATTGCGTGCAGCGAGCTTCTTGACCCACCGCGGATCCAGGTCCACCGGATAGAACACCGATCCGAGCCGCTCACTGACTGCGCGGGAGAAGTGGCCGACGCCGTGCGGACCGCTGGGCATGAGGAACAGCAGGCCCTGACCTGGCACGAATCCGCCGGCGGTGAAGTCCTCGATCTGCCAGCGGGTGACCTGTTCAACCCAGTCGGGCAGCTGCGCCGTGCGTTTGGGCGCGCCGGTGGTGCCGCCCGATTCGAAGATCCTGGGCACCGGCGCCGGGGTTCCATAGCCGCGCGGAATCAGGTCCTCGACGGGCGCGTTGCGCAGCTCGTTGACCAGGTTCGGGAACAGCCGAAGGTCGTCGAAAACATTCACGTCGGTCAACGGATGAAAGTCCAGGGCCTGGGCGGTACGCAACCAGAACGCCGACCCGGTGTCCTCCCCGAAATGCCAGTTGATCGCGGCACGCAGGTAGGCCTCGGGATCTGTCACCGCCCCGGTTCGCGGAACGTCCAACAGTGAGAAATCGACCTCGACCATCCCGCAATCCAAGCCCTACAGACTGAGAGATAGAACTGCTCGACTCGCTAGTTCATATGTGTTGCAGTGGAATTAATCGAGCGGTCACGACGCGTTCGCGTGGAGGTCACTCGATCGGCCGTCACGTGGCGTGGCTTCCTGCGCTGCGAAGCTCGACCTCTCGGCGCAGCTCCGAACCCGACCACTTCTTGTCACCGGATGAGCTGGCCTCGCGGACGAGGCTGACGAGCGCGGCGTTGACGGGCGCCTTCGTGCCGAGTTTCTGGGCAAGCTTGACGACTTCGCCATTGATGTAGTCGATTTCGGTCGGCCTGCCACGGGTGATGTCGTCGAGCATGGATGAACGCGCCTGAGGGTCGATCTCGACCATCTGTCGCGCCAGCAGGGCGAACACCGAGTTGGGCATCCGGAGCACCCAGGGCATGAGTGCGAGGGGCGCCGCGAGAGGGCCGACCACCGGCTGGTTGTTACGGCGCAGAAGGCTGAGGGCCTCCCGCTGGGCCGCGGCCAGCACCAGGCGGTACTCCCGCTCTCCCAGTTCGGCTTTCAACGGTAGGCCCGAGAGCGCGTTCACCGCATTGTTGAGGTTCACCACGAGCTTTCCCCACTGCACCGCTGGCATGTCGTCACGCACGGCAGCGGGTAATCCGCTGTCCGTGAGTGCGTCCGCCAGGGACTCTGCTCCGACGGAGATCGAGAGTTTTCCCTGTGTGCCCTGATGAAAGTGCACCGGCCCGACCTGTGCGACGTTGAAGCCGACCATTCCGGTGATCACACGGTGCTGCTTGACGTATCGCGATATCTGAGCCGGATTGCTGATCCCATTCTGCAGACTGACCACCACTGCTCCGGGGCGGAGCCTGTCGGCCAGCGATTCCGCCATCTTCGGGGTCGCGGCCGACTTCACGGTCACGAGCACGACGTCGGCGGCGCGCACCGCATCGATGTCCTCGGAGAACACGCAATCGTGTCCAGGGATCGTCGCCGACCATCCCTGATAATCCGACAGAGCGAGGCCGTGCTCCGCGATCGACTGACCAAGGGTCCCCCGACCGACGTACACGAGGTCATGGCCCGCGGTCTGCAGTCTGCCGCCCACATAGCAGCCGACGCTTCCGGCGCCGGCCACGGCGATTTTCATTGAACTCCAACCTGAATGCTCTGCGCGGCAGAGAGGCGCGGTCTGCGCATGACTATTCCCCTGTCCCGGAAAGTTTCGCGAGCGCGTCTATCTCCACCAACAACCCGGGCGGCAGCCCGCCGAAAAGAGTCGTGCGCGCCGGGTAGGGCTTGCTGATGGTGTCCTCGAACGCCTTATTGAGTTCGGCGAATCCTTCTGGGGCATGAAGGAATACCCGGAGCATCAGCACATCGCCGAGGTCAGCGCCCCCAGCGTGCAGGATCGCCTCGACGTTGCGCAGCGCCTGGATCGTCTGCTCATAGACGGTATCGCCCGCCAAAGAATGGGTCCGGGCGTTGATCCCCGCTTGGCCCGACACCTGCAGAGTGTCACCAATGCGCACGGCCTGCGAGTAGGCACCGACGGGATGCGGTGCCACAGCGGTTTCTATCTGGACCTTTGCCATCCGAACTCCTTTACTACCCATTGAATTGGCTGGTTACGTGATACGTGCGCTCCCCGGTGGAGCCGGGAGGGTCTGCTTCAGAACGCGCAGGGCGTTGCCTCCGAGAATCCCGGTGGCCTCGGAAGCATCGAAGCCGGTGCGCAACAGTGCGTCGATCAACGATGGGAATCCGGTAGGACCGTCGAACCCCGGGACATACCTGGGTATGCCGTTCATATCCGTTCCGATGCATAGGTGGTCGGGACCGACCAGCCCCGCAAGATGCGAGGCGTGTCGGGCGAACTCATCCAGGTCGCGCATGCCCACGCCGCGAAACCCCATCGGCCACAATCCGATCAGCCCGCCGGTGGCGGCTATCGCGCGCGCCTCCGCGTCGCTGATGTAGCGCGCAAACTCATGGACCGCTGCCGCGCCGGTGTGCGAGCTGACCACCGGAGCCGACGTCTGATCGCATACGGCCACGGTGGTCGATGCGTCGGCATGCGCAAGATCGATCAGCATGCCCAGCCGGTTCGCCTCTGTGACAACCTCTTTACCGAGGGCGGTCAGACCCGAGGAGTAGCGCCCGGCACGCACAGCCCTGCTGCCCCGGCCCCCGGACAGCGAAGTGCTGATCGTTCCGAGGCCATTGTCGGCGTAATGGACCAAACCCAGCACCCGCACTCCCCCGCGATGAAGGTCGATCAGCCGATCCGGTTGCGTACCCACAACATCGGCGCCTTCGATGCCGAGCATGACGGCTGCGGCGTCGCCGCCTTCGATCTGCTCAACCGTGTCGACCACGGCAATACCCGCAGCCGAGGCCTCCGCACGCGCTAGAGCCAGCTGGCTCTGGACACCGTGCCACGGAGAACGGAACCGCCATGCGGTGCCCAGCAACGCATCTCCGACTGCGGTGACGACCGCGAGATTTACCTTGCCGGTCGACAATCTCGACAACGGCTCGGACGGCATACCTATTGTCTTGGCGCCCAAGGCGCGCAGCCATCGCGGCACGATACTGAGCCCGTGGGTGTGCATATCGACCGTCAGCGCGGTGTCACTCAGCCTCTTGGACTGCTCGGCAGTGGTACTCATCCGCGGCGACCCTCGAATACGGGTAGCGCCGACCTCAACGAAGAGCCTCCGGGGCCGCCCTGATCACGTCGTCCCACAGCGGCTGGAACTGGAACCATCCGGCAGCCGGGGTGCCGATCTGGCTATAGACCGAGACGGCCGTGTCATGGTCGATCGTCCGGGGTTCCCCGGCGGCCATGGCGAGGAGCTGAGCTTGGCAGGAACGCTCCATCGTGATGAACCACCAGGCGGCCTCCGCCACCGAGTGGCCCACGGTGAGCAGCCCGTGATTCTGCAGGATCACCGCCTTGGCCGGCCCAAGCGCAGCACCGATCGCCTTGCCCTCTTCCAGGTCCGTAACCACACCGCGATAGTCGGTGTACACAGCGTGGTCCTGGTAGAAGGCACACGCATCCTGCGTGATGGGTAACAACGGCTGCCCGAGCGAGGAGAACGCCTTGCCATGTATCGAGTGTGCGTGCGCGGCGGCGATCACATCGGGCCTGGCCTTGTGGACCTCGGAGTGAATGCAGAAGGCCGCCCTGTTCACGGGGCGACTGCCGGTAATCACATTGCCGTCGTGATCGACCTGGATCAGATCGGACACTGTGATGTGCCGGAAATTCATGCCGAAGGGATTCACCCAAAACGTCTCGGGGAACTCCGGATCGCGAACGGTGATATGCCCGGCCACCCCTTCGGAAAAGCCAAACGCCCCGAAGATCCGGAACGCTGCCGCCAACTCGCGCAGCCGGTGGTCACGCTCCTCCTCGACCGTCGCCGCGGGTGTCGGGCTCATCGGGTCTACATCGGCAGAACCGACCAGGTACGCGGACAGCTCTTCGCCCACCACGACGTCTCCGGAGGTCATGTACTCACCTTTCAATACAGTTCTGTATCTATTGACCACAAGCTACCCCTGCCACCGAAAACCCGTCAAGGGAAACCGCACACGAGGGTGTCACAGTGAATAGCGCCTGTTTCCACATCAATCAGATGGCTGACCATCGTCAACCTTCCCATCGACGTCTCGGTGATTCGCTCGCCATTCCGCGCGGACAACCTTTAAGATGCATAGTTGTATTGAAAATGGACCTACAGTCCGCACCACCGGAAAGGCGTCCCATGGCGACTGGCTCGACTCGCCGGCGCGAACAGACCCGTGCGCGCCTGATGGAGGCGGCGCTCGACGTGTTCGCCGACCGCGGATTCCATGGCGCCAGCATCGAGAACATCTGTGAGACAGCAGGATTCACGCGCGGCGCGTTCTACTCGAATTTCGCGGGCAAGGATGAGCTCTTCTTCACCCTGTTCGACGCCAGCGGTGAGCAACTGATCGCTCAGCTGCGGGCGGCGCTGGACGAATGCCGCACGAGCCCCGATCCCCTCAGCACATTCATCCGCGCTATCGACGACAAAGGCCCCGCACAACGCCGCTGGTACCTGATCAGCATGGAGTTCACGCTCTACGCGATCCGGGATCCAGGCGCCGCGGTGGCGCTGGCCGAGCATGACGCTCGGCTACGGCGCGAGGCGGCCGGCATCATCAACGAACTGATGTCGATTGCCGACCGCGAGCTGATCATCGACACCGAGTTGATCGCACGGCTCGCAACCGCCCTGCGCGAAGGAGTGGCCGCGCAGTTCTATGTTGAACCCGAGCTGCCCGAGACACGCATGCTGGAACGACTGGCCTTCCCCGCCATGCTGCGCGCATTTTCGCGCCCGATACGCGCGACAGCGGACGGCGCATAGCGACGACCGCCGCACCTGCGACACCCCCGATACAAGAAAACCCACTGTTACCGTGGGCCGGCCGCAGTAGATGGAGGTCAGTCGGCATCACCCGGCGAGAAGACCTCTTCGAGCGCCCCTATCTGCCGCACCGACTCCGCACTCGAGGATGCGCCCAACGGGATGTTCCTCAACGACGGGAGCCCAGAGGCGGCTGCCGGATGCTGTGTCGCTGCGGCACTCTTGATGGTCAGCGGGGCCATGATTCGATTTCGGCAAGCATCGTGCTGTTGTGCGGCAGACTGCCGCTCTTATCGGCTACCGGGCGTCGTTGTATGCAGTTCGGCCCGTGCTACGCGGATTAGTTCAATGCTGATCACCGTTCCCCAGAGGCCGAGTGCTGCTGCCGGGACGTACACACCGAAGAATCCGTTGTAGGCGAATGGCCCGGTTTTGACGTGATTGACCAGGAATGAGGTACCGAACAGTGCTCCGCAAAGGAGGCTGAAGTATCCGATCCAACGTGGATGTAGTTGCCGGTGTTGAGGAGCGGTGAGAATGGGTATGCCAAAGGAGAATATCCAGACAGTGAACAGCGGCCAGATGTAAAGCAGGAGGTACCAGGCTGCGTCGTTCAGCATCTGCGGAATTTCAGGGCTGGTCCAGGTTCTGAACGCGGCAATCGCAAAGCAGGCCGGAACAAGGAAGGTCGCCAGTAGCGTTGCCCCGAAGGTTGTTGCGCTCATGTACGTGAAGATGGGGAGCCTGCCCTCCAGGAGCCTGGTCCTGGCCACGAGCATTGCGCCCCACGGAGCGAAGAATCCTATGCCGATCACCATGATGAGGGCACCGAGTCGGATGCGATCACTGTTCCGCGCGAAGAAGGTGGCAATCTCGATTGCTGAAGCGTTGGCGTTGGGCACCGGGAACAGAAGCCGCGCAACAACAATGAGGCCGACTGCGTAGAGTGCTCCGCAGATATTCAACGCGGCTCCGCACCACAGCTGTATGCGATATTGCATGTGCGGTTCCGACGCTTTCCTGGATGGTGCAATGTTTCCCAAGGTTCTACCTCTTTCAATGAGGGTGCTACCGCTAATGAACGCGCTGAATTAGCAGTGGACCTACCGAATGAAAGTCCTTTGTGGAGAGCCTATCTCGGCCCTGCGTTTGCCTGACGGCGGTAGATGGGCTTGGTGATCAGACAAGTTGTTTACCTTGGGCGATCCTGCGGCGAAGGTCCCATAGGTAGTAGTTGAACGGGAACATCCGAATCATCGCGGGTGACCGTCCGAGTATCGTGCCGGCGGTGCGCATAACCTTCTCAAATCGGCGTTGTTGAGAATCGGTCCATGACATTCGCATCTGCTCGCGCAGCTGCGGCGGCAGGAACCCGGCGACGAAGAAGCGGTGGCTGCCCGCGAATACCCAGCGCAACGGCAGGGGCAGCATCTTTAGGTCGATCAATGCGTTGAAGTAGGCGCGCACTGTGTCATCGATTGAGGCGAGAGCGAGATTCTCGTCCCAATACCTCGCGAAGGCGGCACGATCTGCCGGCCACATGGCCGGCGGAAGCTGCAGTGTTGTACCCAGTCGCGCGCAGTGTCGATAAAGAGCGTCGGCGTCCGCATCGCGAATCGGCCCAGATAGCAGTGCGGTGGTGTCGGCGACGCCCTTGTAGAGACACGCCGCGACCCACAGCTGCAGATTTTTGTCGAATGCGTTGTACTTCACCGGGCTGTGGGGCCCGGACCTCACCTGTCGGTGTGAGACGTTGACCGCGTCGCGGTATGCGCGCCGTTCCTCGTCGGTGCCCAGTATGGCAACCGCTATGTAACTCAGCGTCGTCCGCAACCGTTTGATCGGGTGCAACATGACGCTCCCGCTGTGCACGGGGCTTTCGATCACCCCGTAACCGATAGGCGCCTGGCTTAACTGCATGATCACATTGGCCGTTCCATTGACGAAGGCGGCGATCCCCGTGGTGTAGTCCTCAGGATTGAAGTCAGCCGCCGGATTGAACCCGGGCTGAATTTCCTGTTGTGCAACGGTCATATTTCATCTCTCCTTGAGCGCTGTGCCGAATATGGTCGGTGTTTCGATTCGTTTGTGGCTGTTGCGATGTCGCAGGCCACGAGCGGTCCCGGCGGATTACAATGCGAAATTCGTGGCAGTCAACGCATAGTCCGCATGGTGGCCATCACCTCGAAATCGATGCGTCCGTCGGTCCAGGACGTGTCAACGACATGGTGGCGGCGGGCATGTCGAACTGCGATGAGAGTCGGCCTGGCTGACGCTTCCGCGTGGGCGGCTTGTTCAAATAGCAACGCGGACATCACTGTTCGGCAGAGCAGATGTGACAGCTTAATGGCGTTTGCTTCGGTGGCGGCTGGTTCCAACTTCGGCAGAACCCTCCTCGATGAGGTCGGTCATTCGAGCCTCCTTCATCTGATCACGACTGTAGACAGATATACTATCTGCGCACAAGTGTGTCAAGATATTCGGGTGACAACCGAAGCCCGGGTGTACGGCGGCAAAACCGGTGACCAACGTCGCGCCGAACGACGCACCCGGCTACTCGACGCCGGCCTTGAGTTGCTCGGCAACCACGGGCTGGCGGCCACCACCGTCCGTAAGGTCTGCGAATCCGCCGACCTACCCTCGCGATACTTCTACGAGAACTTCTCCGATATCGACGCATTCACGGTGGCCGTTTACGACCGCATCATGGATGAACTGATCGATCTCGGCCGTGACACGCTGGCGCACACACCGCCCGACATCGCCACGCAAGTCCGCGCCAACCTCAAATGCGCCATCGACCTCGCCGCCGACGATCCCCGGAAAGGCCGCGTCGCGCTGAGCCTCGCCCTCGCCAGCCCACCGTTGGCTCAGCGCCGAAGCCACGTTGCCGAACGCATCGCCACCATGATCGCAGACCTCGGCAGCGACTACCTTCACCCCAGCACCAACCGACAGCAGCTACTGACCGCCACCCGATTCGTCGTTGGCGGGTTCGCCGAAATCCTCACTAACTGGATCACCAACCCCACCAGTGCCACCCGCGACGAACTGCTCAACGACTGCACCGGGCTATTCCTGGCAATCCTGTCAACCGTCCTGCCGCCATCACCACACGAGCCGACAGAAACCAGCAAATTCGGCGGCGTTCTCGTCCGATGAGTTGGCGGTGCTACTGGATCTGTCGATACCGGCCGCGGTGGCCGCCAACCGCGTAGGCTGCGTTGAGCGCGATGTCCGTCGGCTACGCGATAAAACCTGAAAAGCATTACGGCTCAACTCATAAGCAACCACTGACGCTAATGACTGGCCGCTGGGTGCACAAGGATCTTCAATCGCATCCATTTCAACCCTAAGTGCCTGCTGTCCGGCTCGGTCGAACCCGCTTCCGGGCTTTCAGATTCACTGGGAGACTTTCAAATTTCTTGCGGCCCAGTGTGATACGCACGTCCGAAAGCAATCAGATCTGTTGCGCCCAAACTACTTCATGTCCCAGGTTTCGCCGTAGGTCGTCACGCTGTCACCGGCAGCGCTGATCAGCCGAGCATAAGGGCGCAGCAACACACCGCCCGCCGCGCCGGTGACCGTGCCGTGCGCATTACTCACCGCCACAGCACCTTTCGCTCCGGTGACCGCGACGGAGAAGGTGGCAACTTCTTCGATGCCGGGGCCGTTGCCCAGATCGACGTTGATTCCCGCGCTAGGCAGCAGGTTGGTGGTCTGAACGTAGGAGGCCTCCGGACCTCCATTGGGGAAAACACTCGGAATGCCATAGAGGATCGAGGTGTTCGGGGTCGTGTAGTTGAAGTTCAAGCCCACACCAAGTGACCACGGGTACCCAACCTGATAGCCAAGTTCCAGAGTGCCCTCGAATGCTTCAGAATCCGGGTTGAATGTATAAAGCTCTCGACGTCAGGCGGCTCAGAGCGCAACCTACCAACCCGCCGACCCTCGCGGGGCCGAATCCACGTGTCCCAGGACGCCAAACAGAAAGATCCGCCGCCCTAACCACCCCAGACCGACGTGGCGCCAATCACGGTGCATAACCACATATCCGTACCCGCCTGCGCGGATATGCCGTTGCTATTCCGTCGCATCTGGCATGCTGTTACTGGTAAGTAACTCTCCTTCAGAAGGACGTCCGGAATGGCCAAAAAGGTCACTGTAACGCTCGTTGATGATGTCGATGGCGAGGTAGCTGCCGACGAATCCGTTGAATTCGGTATCGACGGAATCACTTACGAAATAGATCTTTCGTCAAAGAATGCCGAGAAGCTCCGCAACCAGCTGTCTATTTGGGTTGAGCATGCTCGTCGTGTCAACGGTCGTCGCCGCGGCCGTCCCAGCCTGGGTTCAGGCCGGAAGCGACCAAGCATCGACCGCGCGCAGAGTGCAGCCATCCGCAAGTGGGCCAGCAAGAATGGACATTCGGTGTCATTGCGTGGCCGCATTCCCTCTGAGGTTATTGACGCATTCAACGCAGCGAACTGAGGCCGAATCTGGCCGGGAGCCGAACGGCTTATCTCTAATGATGCGGGAGATACTCAGTCCGCATGCATCGATCGCCACAAGTGCACGAAGCCCGTTGAGTTGCTCGTGAGTAACACATGCATCCGGTTTCCGCTGTGCCTGCCATGACTCTCGCGGTGGTCGTGTACGTGTTAGCACTAGCCCCGAACTCATATTTCTGCTAACCCACGCATTCGAGCAGCGCAATCGAGTGATCCATCAGCAATCGCGGGTGCGCAGCGGCACCTCGTTCTTTGACCGCTCGGACTGGCGTGCAAGGCGGCTCAGCCCGAGAATTCGGTGGCGCCGAGGGCTACGTCAAAGTTGTCCAGTCCATAACGGGCGAGGCCCATAAGAACCAGCCCCGTTCCCTCCAGCCAGTGCGCCATAGTTAAGCCGCCGACGTCCAACGGGCGCAGCCCGAGACTGGCGATGAACTCCGACACGCGCGCCTTGGCCTGCGCATCGTCGCCTGCCATGAACACATCCAACGTCCGACCCTTCTCCAGGACGTGACCGAAGACGGTGTTGAAGGCCTTCACCACACGGGCGCCGGCCGGAGCCGCCTTGGCTATTTCCTGGGCGATCGAGGTGTCAGCGGGGATAGCGAGCCCGTCGGCCTTGGCATTGAAGGGGTTGCTGATGTCAACGATGACCTTGTCTGCCAACGCGTTTCCATATTGGGTGACGACCGGCACGACATCGGCATACCTCAGGGCCACGATCACAATGTCCCCGGCCGGGGCGGCGCCGAACTCTCCCGTCGTGGTGCCGCAGCCGAGAGTCGCGGCTAGGTCAGCCGCCTTGGACCGGTCCCGGCCGATGACCTCGACGGTGCTGCCTCCCGCTACCGCCAGCGCGCCGATGGCGTGGGCCATGTTGCCGGTGCCGATGATGCTGATGCTGCTCATGAGGTGCCTGTCTTTCCTACTGGACAAAAGGTTGACTACTCCACCATATGCGAATTGGTGGCCATGTCAACCAATCCGGGAAGGTCGCGGTGGACGGAAGCGAACCGGGCGAGCCCTCCGGACACAAAGTCCCGGTGAGCCTGCTCGCACCCCCGGCATCGCCTTTGGCGCGCACGTACGTCCAGGACCCGTCCTGGGCCGACTACCGGAATCCTGGCCGGGCGCTCCGGGGTGAGGCATCACTCCTCGTACGTGCGTAATTCCCAGGGCAGCATGCCGATTGCGGCGGCGAGATTGCGTTGCAGCGCAACGCCGGCCGGCAGAGTTCGGTAGAAGATGCTCACCTCGGCGATCTTGCCGTCTGCGTCGAGCAGGACGAAGAAGATGCCGTTGACCGTGGCGTCTCCGACCTGCAGCCGGAAGTGCGCGGCGTGGTGGGTCTCACCGCTGAGGACCTCCATGTAGGTGTCGTCGGACGACCGTTTGTTGACGGTCTTGATGGCCTCCACGACGGCCTCGCGTCCGCTGACTGGCTCATCGCCAAACGGGCCATACAGCACCACGTTCTCGGCGAGCAGAAGGGTGAGGGTGTTCTCGTCTACACCGCCGTGGATGCAGTCGACGAAGGATTCCAAGGTGGCACGGTGCAAGGCGAACGTGGTCATGGTTACTCCTCCTAGGGTGGGGAATTCGGTTGGCGCGCCGAGGCCGTCAGCTGGCGGCGAAGTAGTGACCGTTGTCCAGATCAGCCATCAGTGCGGGCTGAGTAGGTGCCCAGCCCAAGGTCTGACGCGTGATCAGACTGGAGGCCGGAAGGTCCAGCGTGACCAGATTCGTGAACATGCCGAAGTATCCCGGCAGCATTAGGACATCCACAGGAACGCTCACGGCGGGCAGGCCCAGACGGCTGCCGATGGCCTCGGCGATCTCGCGGAACGGGATGCCCCCATCCTGAACCGCGTGCCAATATCTACCGGCCGGACCCTTCTCCAACGCCAAGCGGAACAACGAAGCTGCATCGCGGATGTGTACGGCGTTCCACGCATTCATGCCGTCTCCGGGGTAGCCGGCGACACCCTTCTCCTTCGCGAGCGCGATGAGCCCCGGGAGAAAGCCGACACTATCGGTCGTGCTGTGCGCGATGAGCGGAAGCCGCACGATCGAAGACCGCACTCCCCGCTCGGCAAGGCCGACTACGGCGCGTTCCACGACGTTACGAACACGCAGCGTGCCCTTGTCCCCCGCCCTGGCGGGAAGGGCCGGGTCTTCCTCGGCGGCCGGTCGGCCCAGGTTTCCAGGCGAGCCGATGCTGCCCGCTGCGACCAGCGGCTTTCCGGTCCCTTCCAGGGCCTCGCCGTAGGCAAGCATGATCGGTAGCTCCGCGGCAGCCACGGCGTCTATCCCGCCGTATGGAAGCAGGTCTTGCCTGTGCGCAACGTGGATGACGCCCTCGGCGTCCGCGGCCGCCTCCTTGAGCCCGTCAAGGTCCTCGAGGTCGCCGCGACGCACCGTCGCGCCGAGCGCGGACAGGGCCGCCGCGGATGCCTCCGACCGGGCCAGGCCGGTGACCTCGTGCCCGGCGGCAATCAGCTCGGGGATGATGTGCGAGCCGGCGTGGCCGGTTCCGCCAGTGACTAAAACGCGCATGTGACTGCCCTTCTGAGATTGATGGAGTGGGTGTTCTTCTTGTGCCGTAGGAAGACTGGCCTGATGTGACGCGAGAGTGGCGGTGCGCGACTGCGTTGTCGGCGGCGAATGCCCGACCGGCCGGGGTGCTGGTCGTGATGCCGATGCTGCTCGTGACGCATCTCGTCCAGACTCCCCGGCAATCAGGTTGACACCTCAACCATAATGAAATTGGTAGACTTGTCAACAAAATGACGAGGGTGGAGACTGATGGAACCGAACTGGCTGAATGCTCGTGAAGCCCGCGCCTGGCGCGCTTTCGTCGACGCGCATCACGGACTCGAGGTCCACCTATCCCGACGCTTGCAGGAATCAGGCCTGTCCGGTGCCGACTACCAGGTCCTGGCGTTACTCTCGGCTCTCGACGAAGGTCGCATGCCCGCTCGCGACTTGGGAAACGCACTAGGCTGGGAGAAAAGCCGTGTCTCCCACCAGGTTCGGCGCATGCATACCGACGGTCTGATCACCCGTGAACCCAATCCCGACGACGCTCGCAGCACCATGGTCTGCTTGTTATCGGCCGGCCGCGCCGCCGTCGAGAAGGCGGCGCCTGGGCACGTGGAGGACGTCCGCCGGAACTTCATCGAGCTGATGACCCCCGCTGAACTCGACATGCTTGCCGCCCTCCACGAGCGAATACTGCACCACCTCGCCAAGGACCACGACTCTTCCACCGAAGACGAGCGCTCATAGCCGAGCCCTCCACCAATGACACCCAAGGTCGCTGACATCCGACGCTCAGAGTGCGTTCGTCGAACTTGACGCTTCTCGTGATATGTGCTGTCCTGCAGTGACATTGCTGCCATGCCCCTTGTCGCCGGATTCGGCACGGCCCCGCCCCGGCCGACTAGTCCCGAGTCTCAGCCAACGTTGACCCCAAGACAGAAGTTCAAGTCCAGTGGCAACCTCACCGGATCGGCTGGCGACCAGTGAGAGCGCATTCGCACCTAGTACCCGCGATAAAGGTACCGAGCAGGTAGGGCCACAACGCCACGAACAAGACCAAACCAATGGCGATCACCCAGACAGCAACGCCGCCGCCTCCCCCACCACGTGACCGTCCGCGGCGCCACCCCTACCCCGACACCCCGAGTCGAAATACCACCCCGGAAGCCGGAAGCACCCCCGCCAATCCCCAGCTTCACCGGAGCAGGGTATCCCCGAAACCAACGCCTCGGACCTGAAATCGGAAGTCCGCGTGTGCTTCCGAACGGGTACGTCGAACAAGCTGGCACACGTTATCTACAGTTCGCGAGTAGGTGTATTCGACGGTCACGACGGCAGCAGATCTCGATGCAGTCAAAGCCGACTCGGAAGTCTGTTAAGTCGTCGTCAAGACGTGAGATGGCATCGCGGGTAAGGGCATTGCCGCGATGTCGCGGGCTTCATCCGGGGTAATCCCTAAGGCGCGTAACACAAGTTCGGCCGCCGCTGACCCGGCTTCGCGCCACGTCTGGTGGCCTTCCAGCACCATCCACATTGAGCTGATCGTGGCCCCCTGGACCAGTGATGCCACGCTGTCAACGGTGAGATCGCCCAGTGAATAGCGGCCTGAAGCGATGCCGGAATCGATGTCACGCTGCGGCTGGCCGGTCATCCACGTGCGTAAGGTTTGCTGGCTGAGGCCGAACTTGACGGCGAACCGGCCCATCAGGGGGTTCTCGTGCGCGTACCGCACCCACATGCGTACCCCGATGGCCAGTCGTGTCGCCGAATCGTCGATCCCGGCGAACGTCGCCGCCACTCGCTGATGCAGATCCGTACTGATGGCGCCGACTACACGGTCAAACAGGCCGTCGATCGAGCCCAGGTTCCGGTACAGGGTGCCGCGTGCCAGGTTAGCCTCTTGCGCGAGCTCGCTGATGGTGATCTGCGTGGTGCCCTTCTCGACGAAGAGCCGCATGGCAGCCGTGTAGATGCGGTCGTCGGTCGTCGTCATTGAGCCGCTCCTCACCGCCGTGCGGGTTTACACCGCCGTTCAATGACGAACTCTACCAGCGCAGATTGCACAGATCCCTGACCGGGTGAACAGATGTGTTCCACGGGCTGAATACGCTTCGTTATTTCTGCTGGCCAGTGCCATAGATGAGGACTGGTTGGCGCGACGCCTGGCGGCGTCAACTGCGCTAGACGTAAGGACAGTCTTGACCTGAATTGAACAATACTGTTCAATTAGTTACGTTGTTGTTGAGGCGTGGCCCACGGTGGCGGATGGAAAGGCTCGGCAATGAGCTCAGAATCGGCAGTAGCCGGCGACCCGATGTCTGACCGGGTCCCCGTGAGCAGCAGCACCGCCGGTGCACACGCCGACCTGCACAGCTCTGAGGGCGCCCGCAGCGGTGAGCATCCGGGCCGATCGCGTAACCCACTGATCAAGGTCACCGACGTCGCTTGGCTGGAATTCGACAAACCTGATCTGGCCCGTGCTGAAGCTTTTGCTCACGCGTTCGGCTTGGCCACCGCGATGCGCACTGAAACCGAATTGCACTTGCGTGGCAGCGATCGCAACGCTCCCTGCGTACTCATCCGGCGCGGCACGCAAACCCGCTTCCGCGGAATGGCATTCGCCGCCGGCGACGACGCCGACCTGGTGCGCCTGGCCAACGCGACCGGCTCCCGGGTGACGCCGCTACCGGAAATCGATGGGCGGCCTGGGCGTGCAATTGACCGATCCCAGCGGCATCCCGGTCCGTGTCGTGGCCACGACACGGCCGGTGCGCCCGCTGCCGAGGCAGGTACCCCACCTCCTCAACGTTGGCGACCGCCTTGAGCGGATCAATGTGACGCAGCGGCCGCCGCGAGTACCCTCCACGGTCCAACGTCTGGGTCACGTCGTTCTGCAAAGCACGAAATACCGTGCGGCACTGAATTGGTACCTCGACACCCTCGGCATGATCGTCAGCGACTTCCTGCACTTCCCCGGCCAGCGCAACCGAGGCCCGATCATGAGCTTTATACGCTGTGACCGCGGCTCGATCCCGAGCGACCATCACACCCTCGCGTTGGCGCTGGGGCCAGCCAACCGCTATGTGCACTCGGCCTACCAGGTCAGCGATCTCGACGCCCTCGCCGCCGGCGGCGAATACCTCAAAGAGCGCGGCTACCAACGTTCCTGGGGTATCGGGCGGCACGTCCAGGGCAGCCAGATCTTCGACTACTGGCGTGACCCCGACGGGTTCATGGTCGAACATTTCACCGACGGCGACATGTTCGACAACACCCTCGAACCCGGATGGGCCCAGTTCGGCGCCTCGGGCCTGGCGCAGTGGGGGCCGCCCGCCACGGCCGATTTCCTCGGCACCAGTGCCCGCCACATGCGGCGCGACGTACGCGAACTGCTGACCGCTGTGCGTAGCAATAACGAATTCGACGTCCACCGCCTCATCGGCTTACTGAAAGCGGCCAAGTCATGACCATTTCCGTTCTGCGCACCGCTGACGCCTGGTGGGTGCACACCCCAAACGGGGCAGCAAAGATAGTCACCGACGCCACCACCACCGGCGGCCTGCTGACCGACCGTGCCGCCATCGAGGCCGCGACGAACGACACCGAGACGGTGCCGGTCGACACCCTCGCACTGATCTCACCGGTTACCGCGCCGTGCCGGGTCGTGGCCCAGATGACCAACTTCGCCTCGCACGTCAAAGACTCCGGCATGGACCCGGACACGATCCCGTTGACCTTCTTCCGCAAATCCTCGGCATCGATCACCGGCCCCTTCGCCAACATCGTCAAACCCGGCCACGTCAAGCTGCTGGACTACGAAGTCGAAATCGGTCTGGTCATCGGGACCGACATCCCGGTAGGCACCCGCATTGACGAGGATGACCTCGCCCGCTACGTGGGCGGGCTGGTGGTCACCAACGATGTGTCCGCCCGCGACATTCAGCTGTCCCAAACCCAGTTCTACGAAGCTAAGTCGTACCCGACCTTCACCCCGGTCGGCCCGGCCTTGGTCTTGTTGACCGCCTCTGAACTCAAGCGCTTCGGCGATCTTCGCCTGCAGCTGCGCGTCAATGGCCAACTGCGCCAGAACATGCTTGTTGGTGATGACATGATCTACACGCCACGGCAGGCTCTGCAAGCACTGACCCGCTTCCAGGACCTCAGCGCCGGCGATCTCCTACTGACCGGGACGCCGGTGGGTACCGCACTGAGCGCACCGCCCAAGCCGATCCAGATCATCGCGTCCCTGTTGCCGCCCGCGGTGAAATGGAAGGCCTTCTTCAAACGTCAAGCCGGCAACCCGAGGTACCTGCATGACGGAGACGTCATCGAAGCAACCGCGGCTCTCGACGATGGCAGCATCAAGCTGGGCACGCAGACTAACACGGTGCGCTACGCATGAGCCCGAACCAGTTGTGGCTCAACTATGCCCGCCCGGATGATCTTCGCATCATCGAATCGATACCTTTGTCCCATCGCGGCCTGCCCGCTTCTACCTACGCGCTGCTCGCCCGTGCCGGGCAGATCTGGCCCGACCGGATGGCGGTCAGCGTACTGCCTGATGGTGAACGTTGGCAGCAGCCTGCCCGCCGCACCTTTGGGCACCTGCTACATGATGTCCACCAAGTGGCAAACCTCTTGCGCGACATCGGTGTTCAGCGCACCGATACCGTCGCTCTGATCGCACCGAACTGCGCCGACCTGATCACCGCGACACTGGCGGCACAGCTGGCTGGGATCGCAGCCCCGATCAACGGTGCACTCTCACCCGACCACATTGGTGAACTCATCCGCCGCTCCGGCGCCCGCGTCCTGATAACCGCCGACCCTGATCTCGATGCCACCACGTGGACCGTCGCCGAAGGCCTCGTCGCGGATGGTCTCATCGACACCGTCCTCCTTACCACCGCGACAGGCACCCCCGCGGCCACACGTGCGCATTTCCTGCCAGGCGCAAAAGTGGACTACCTCATGGGTCGGGCCGCCGACTACGACAGCGACCAATTCCATGGCGCTGCACCACAACCCGACGATCTGGCGGCACTATTTCACACCGGCGGAACCACCGGCGCCCCCAAGCTGGCCGCCCACACCCACGCCAACGAAGTCATCAACGCCTGGATGATCGCGGCCAACACCGTGCTTGACGAGACCGCCGGGCTGTTCGCCGCGTTGCCGCTATTCCATGTCAACGCACTCGTGGTAACCACCCTGGCTCCGCTGCTGCGTGGGCAACACGTCCTGTGGGCAGGACCACGGGGCTACCGAGACATGGCGCTGTACAGCAACTTCTGGAAAATCGTTGAGCGCTATCGGATAACCGCGATGAGCGCCGTCCCCACGGTGTACGCCGTCCTCGCGCACATCCCGGTCGATGCGGACATCTCCGACATGAAGCTCGCCGTGGTGGGCGCCGCAGCATTGCCCGCCGCGGTCCGCAACGACTTTCAGACACACACCGGGATTCCCCTCGTTGAGGGATACGGCCTGACCGAAGCGACCTGCGCAAGCGCCCGCAGCTTTCCCGATCATCCGCGGCCCGGTGCGGCGGGCCAAAGACTGCCTTACCAACAGATCAAAGCCGTCCATATCGACGATGACGGTGCGTGGCATGACCTGCCGCGCGGCTCCGTTGGCACCTTGGCCATCCACGGGCCCACCGTGTTCCCCGGGTACGTCATGGGCCGTAACGCCGATGGTTTCGTACTTGACGGCGACGGCAAACTGGTCGACGGCTGGCTCGACACCGGCGACCTGGCCTGGATCGATGACGACGATTTTGTCCATCTGTCCGGCCGTGCCAAAGACCTCATCATCCGCGGCGGGCACAATATCGACCCGGCAATGATCGAAGATGCCCTGCTCGCTCATCCCCACGTTATCGGCGCCGCTGCGGTGGGCCGCCCCGATATACATGCTGGCGAAGTACCGGTCGCCTACGTGACCGTACGACAGCACGCCACCGCTACCGCAGAGTCCTTACGGCAGTGGGCCGCTGACCGCGTCGCCGAGGCGGCCGCCGCACCCAAAGCGGTCATCGTGATCGACACCATCCCGATTACCGCCATCGGCAAACCGTACAAACTGCCGCTACGGGCCGATGCCGCCCGCCGCGCCGTCACCGACGCCGTGACCGGCATCGACGGCATACGCGCCGTGACCGCCGACACCGAAGACGGAGCAACGGTCGTCACCGTCAACCTCGCTGCGGGGAGCAGCCACGCGATGGTCGAGGCGATTCTGGACCGGTACACCATCACATGGCGTCTGATCGAGGAGCACTGAACGCCATGCTCCGATCAGATCCGGCACCTGTCGTGAATACCTCAGCACAGCAGCCGTTTCCGGTTGTCATCGTGGGGGCTGGGCCGACCGGCCTGACTGCTGCCACGCTGTTAGCCCAGCGCGGCGTACCGTGCCTGCTGCTTGATCGGTGGCCCACGGTGTATCCGCAGCCGCGGGCCGTACATCTCGACGACGAGATCTACCGCATCTTGGTGCAGTTAGGTGTCGGCGAACAGTTCGCCGCCATCTCCCGTCCCGGCGCGGGTATGCGGCTGCTCGATCACCATCGACGGGTGCTGAGCCAGATAGACCGCGTTCAGATCGGTATCCATGGATACCCGCAGGCCAATATGTTCGATCAGCCCGAATTGGAGGAGCTGCTGCGTGCCAACCTGGCGCGGTATCGGCAAGTCACAGTGCGAAGCGGTGTCGAAGTCACTGCGGTCAGACAACTTGGCAACAGCCAGGTGAGGGTGAGGTTCACCGACCGCGATAGCGGTGATGAGCACCGTGTGATGGCTGCCTATGTCTTGGGCTGTGATGGCGCCAACAGCGTGGTCCGCACAGCCATCGGATCCAGCATGACTGCATGGCCGTTCGCCCAGCGGTGGCTTGTGGTCGACATGTCCTCGGACGCCGACCTGCGCCAATGGGACGGCGTACACCACTTGTGCGATCCAGATCGTCCGGCCACGTTCATGCGGATCGGAAAACGCCGCTACCGTTGGGAATTCAAACTTAACCACGATGAGACGGCGGCAGACTTTGTCACCACTGTGAAGCTGCGGCCGCTGCTCGCCCCGTGGATAGGCAACGTCACGGCCAATGAACTCGAATTGATTCGGGCCACCGAGTACGACTTCCGCGCCTGCGTTGCCGATCACTGGCGCAACGGCAATGTGTTCATTCTGGGCGATGCCGCCCACCTGACCCCACCATTTGTCGGCCAGGGCATGGGAGCGGGAATGAGGGATGCGGCCAACCTCGCCTGGAAATTAGCCGGGGTGCTGGGCGGCCAGTTGCCCGCGCGGGTGCTGGACACCTATGAAAAAGAACGAAAGCCTCACGCCTGGAAAGCGATCGCCGTTGCGGTAGCCATCGGCATGGCCATGACCACTCGCAGCGCAGTGGGCGCTGCCATCTGCAAACTGCTGGTTCCCCGCCTACGTCACGTCCCGGGGGTGCGATCACGCATACGTCATTCGGGGTCGCCGCCGCTGACTCGGTCTGCGCTAGTGATCAAACCCCGACGCCCGCTGCAGCTAGCTGGCACCCAGATTCCGAATCTTGTTCTCAGCCAGGGCCAACGACTTGACACGGTCCTCGGGATGGGATTCGCAGTGGTCACCTGCGAAGCGGTGGATTGCGATCAACGAGCCCTGCTAGGTCGGTGCGGCGCCGACCTCATTATCGAACCGCGCCAATCCGAGTTGGGCCGTTGGCTGCGCCGCGGCCACGCCAAAGTGGCGCTGGTTCGGCCGGATCGCACTGTAATGCAGACAGCCCGACACCTTTCTGAACTAGTTAGTACGACACCATTACTGGCTCCCCCAGCCGGCTCACCGCGTACAGCGAAACCCCATGAAGCGCCGAGCGAAACGAGGATCCAATGATTGTCATTCATCGCGCCCCAGCGACAGGGTCTCGATCATGAGTCGACGCAAACAAGCAAAAGGCCGAGCCGGCCGAGTGGCGGGCGCGTTGTGGATGCCCTTGGTAGCGCTGATCGTCATCGCGGTGGTGGGCTTCGGGGTGAATCGGATTCGGGAGAAGTCGCAGGCGATCAGCCACCCTCCGACTGCTCGTCCGATCCCGGCCACGGTGGTTCAGATCAATCCCAAGAATGTCACCTACGAGGTGTTCGGTGATCTCGGAAATAGCGGGAAGGTGGCCTATGCCAACCTCAATAGCGAACCCGTCAATGTCGTGCTGACCTCACTGCCGTGGTTGGTTTCGGAGACCACGATGTCGTCGGCCGTGTCGCTGAGCCTGGTGGCGCAGGTCGACGGCAACACTGTGGGTTGCCGCATACGGGTCAACGGAGAAGTGCGTGAGGAACAGGTCGTCAACCACGTCGGTGCCGCGGTTGCGTGCTCGGTGACGGCAGCATGACCGCGGGCCAGCAGCCGCCGGGTGATGACGCGGTCACGGGTCCGGTGCCGACTCAACGCCCGGTGAAGCACGAAACGCACAAGCATCCAGCCGCCGCACGCTGGCTTCGTGTGCTCGCGGTTCCGGTGGTGCTTTTCTGGGTCATTGCCGCCGCTGCCGTGACTATCTTTGTGCCCTCCCTGGAAGAAACCACCTCGGCCAACGCTAAAGCGATGATTCCGCGGGACGCGCCCTCGTCGGTTGCGGCCATCACTCAGGGGAAGGACTTCAAGGAATCCGACTACACCAGCGCTGCCGTCGTCGTGCTTGAGGCGCAGGGCCGCCAGCTCGGCGAACAGGACCGAAAGTATTACGACGAGATGGTTCGTCGGCTGCGGGACGACAAAGAGCATGTGCAGTCACTGATGGACATGTGGGGCGATCCGGTCACCCGCTCGGGTCAGCAGAGCGCGGACGGTCAGGTGGCAACGCTGACGGTCCGGCCGACCGGCGATTTGGCTGATGCCGACTCGAACAGGTCGATTAAGGCCATTCGGGGCATCATCGAGAAACTCGACAATGAGAAACCCGAGGGACTCAAGGTCTACGTGAGCGGTCCGGCGCCTTTGGCCTCGGACATGCTGACCGCCGCCGACGAGAGCATGGTCACGCTGGAAATCGTCACCGTCGTGGTGATCATCGTCATGCTGCTGATCGCCTTCCGCTCCGTTACCCGGGCGATCATCCCGCTGTTCGGTGTGTTGATCACGCTCGCTACCGCGCGTGGCGTGATCTCGCTGCTGGTTGAGAATCACGTCATCGGGATCTCGTCCTTCGGGATGAATATGGCGGTGTCCCTGGTCCTGGGTGTTGCCACCGACTACGGCATCTTCTACCTGGGCCGCTTCGAGGAGGCCTTGCGGGCCGGGGAGGACCGCGAGTCGGCGTACTACACCTCGGTGCACAACGTGACCCACGTCGTCATCGGCTCGGGAGTAGCGATCTCGGGTGCGTGCCTGTGTCTGAGCCTGACCACGCTCGACTACTTCCGCACCCTGGGGCCGCCGTGTTTCGTGGCGATGGCCGTGTCGGTCATGGCGGCCCTCACGATGGGCCCGGCGCTGTTGACGCTGGGAAGCAAGATCCCCTGGCTAGGCGAGCCGGCCAAGGCCAGCCCCGTCTGGCGTAAGCTCGGCACCGCCACCGCCAAGTGGCCCGCCGCCATGATTGCGGTTGCGGCACTGGTGATTCCGCTGTGCATCGCCAACCTGGCCAACTACACGGTGAGCTACAACGACCGGGACTACGCACCGACTTCTGTGGAAGCATCTCAGGGTTACGCAGCGGCCGACCGGCATTTCCAGCCGAGCCAGCTCTCGATCGACACCCTGTACATCAAGGCCGACCACGACATGCGCAACACCACCGACATGATCAGCCTGGACCGGATTGCCAAGAATATCGTCCGCACACCGGGCATTTCGATGGTGCAGAGCATCACCCGGCCCAACGGCCGACCGCTGGAACACGCCTCGCTGCCCTACGCGATGGGTTCCATGGGAACCAAGATCGGCCAGAATCTCGGATTCATGAAAGACCGGGTCGCCGATATCGACACCATGGCCGCTCGTATGGGCGACATGATCGCCTCGACCCAAAAGATGACGAGCCTCACAGGACAATTAGCCGAAGGCACGCAGATCTCCACAGAGGCCGCCAAGGGGCTCAAAGAGGCAATGGAGACGATGCGGGACAAGATGGCCGACTTCGATGACTTCTTCCGGCCAGTGCGCAACTATCTGTATTGGGAACCGCACTGCTTCGACATCCCGATCTGCTGGGCCATGCGCTCGCTGAACGAGTCTCTCGACAGTATCGACGAAACGACTCAGTATCTAGGGCCGATGGTCGATGGTCTGACCAAGATTTCCACCGCCACCCCGCAGATGATCGCCCAACTCAACGCCATGGTGCAGAACATGACTGTCATGCAGCGGCTGACGCTGACCACGCAGAGCCTGATGCATGCGACCATCACCCAGCTTGAGCCGATGGTCAGCCCGATGGTCGACATGGCGCAGGCGTTCGACAACGCCAAGAACGACGACTTCTTCTTCCTGCCCCCGGATTCCTTCAAAACCACGGAATTTCAGACTGGGTTGAAGTTCATGATGACGCCCGACGGTAGGGGTACCCGCATCATGATCTACCACCAGGGTGAAGCAATGAGCCCCGAGGGCATCGATCAGATCCAGCGCGCTGATGCCGCCGCCCACGAAGCCATCAAGGGCACCTCCCTATCGGACGTACAGCTTCTCATGGCCGGCTCATCCTCAAATTTCCGTGATGTGCAAACGTTTTCCATGAACGACATCCTGACGATGATGCTGGCCACCTTCGGGTTGGTGTTCCTGATCGTCATGGTCATCACGCGAACGCTGGCCGGTTCGGTGATCGTGTTGATCACCGTGGTGCTGTCCTTCCTGGGCTCGCTGGGGCTGGCGGCTTTCATCTGGGAGACCCTGTTCGGCATCACCTTGCATTGGCTCACACTGCCCATCGCCTTCATCGTGCTCGTCGGCGTGGGCTGCGACTACAACCTGCTACTGCTGTCCCGATACCGCGAAGAGTTGTCGGCCGGCATCCGCACCGGCCTGATCCGAACTATCACCGGCTCCGGCAACGTCGCCGTCACTGCGGCGTTCGTGCTCGCCGGCACCATGCTGGCGATGCTCTCCAGCGACGTGGTCAACATCGGCCAAGCCGGAGCGACCATCTGCATCGGACTGGTCTTCGACATGATGATCGTCCGGCTATTGCTGGTGATGCCGTTAGCCAGTCTCCTCGGGCCCTGGTTCTGGTGGCCGCAGAAACTGCCCACGCCGAGGCGGGCCACCTTCAGAAATGAGCCGAGCCCCGGACCACAATCCATCAGCGAGGTCAGTCCACAGGCGTAGATCGAAGGCACTTAAACTCACTCAGGCTCGCATCCTCGGCCGCCATGTCGCTTGCTTCCCACGTGCATGCCGGCCGCGCCCAATTCCCAGCCGCGCCGGGTCCAGCGCTCAATAGCGGATCTAACCGTCCTCCAGTGAGCCGTTGCGTTTAGGTCGGGCGTGGTCGGCGGCGCTAGATCGTAGTGCGGCGTTGACATCTTCTAGGTCCAAGATGCGACCGATGCCTGCGATGTTGACGCCGACCATAACGAGGGCGACGATGCGTTCGATACGCGCCAAGTCATCGGCACTGTAGCGGCGGGTGCCGCCCTCTGTGCGCGCCGGGGATAGCAACCCATGGCGTTCCCACAGTCGTAGCGATTGCGTGGGGGCGCCGGATAATTCCGCGGCGATCGTAATCCCGTACACCCCGTGGTGGGGTGCGGGCATCCGAGCGCGGATCCCAGGGCCTTGCACCGGCAAGCCTTCATTGATCATCGTCACAACTTTTCTCGTTCGCCTACTTGCACTCGGCATCGTTGAGTGCTAAATAAATCTATACCAACTGGCATAGATAAAACAGTTGGAAGCGCACAGATGGCACAAGGGAAAGGACAGATGGAGGTGGCCACGATGCTGATGCGTACCGATCCATTCCGAGAGCTAGATCGCTTCACCCAGCAGGTGCTGGGAACCGCGGCACGTCCGGCGGCGATGCCGATGGACGCCTGGCGTGACGGGGATGAGTTCCACGTGGAGTTCGATCTGCCCGGTATCGCTACCGATTCGCTGGATCTGGATATCGAGAACAATGTGGTGACAGTGCGCGCCGAACGCGCACCGCTGGATCCCGGCCGTGAGATGTTGGCCGCCGAGCGTGCCCGCGGGGTGTTCTCACGCCAGTTGGTACTGGGCAACAATCTGGACACCGGCCGGATCACCGCGGACTACCACGACGGCGTGTTGCGGTTAGTGGTCCCGGTAGCCGAGAAAGCCAAACCCCGCAAAATCGCCGTGGATCGCCCGGCCGCCGCCAAGGCGATCGATGACACCACGGTGATCACCGAAGAGGGCGACGCGGTGCGTGGCGGTGGTGCGATCAAGGAACCGGTCAGCGCCTGACTGTGTTCGTGTTCCACTAGCTGGGCCGCCCGATGCCACCTGGCGCCGTGCTACGTCTCATCCCGGCGCCAGGTGTCCTCGGGATGATGCCGGCGGGGCTCATGCCAGCGATCCATCCTCAGCTCAATCATCCCGATGCCCTAGGTAGACACCTGGGCTGCAGCGAAATACATATTGCAATAGACCGCATCTCAAAACCTGGATGGTCGGCCCCGCTGACAGCACAAAGGAGGTGAGCAATGACGCAGAGCGTCATGATGGTGGCGCCGGCACCGCCAAGCCCGGCCGAGTCAGAGGTGCTGGCCACCCTGGATCTGGACGACGCCACAGGGCTGATAGCGCTGATCGCTGAAGTCGACGCCATACTCGGCGCCGCCGAAGCTCACCGATGCCAGCGGCCGGCGCCACCAGCGGTCGGGTGCGCCCTTCGCGGGCCCCGGCAAGCTGGTCGGTCTCACCACCGCCCATCGCCGCGACAACACAGTGAACCAGTCCGGCGAGTCGACCCGATGCAGCGCAGCCCTCCGCCAACAAGATCCACACGCCCACAAGCTAATCCGATCACGATCAGGTGAAAGCGAGGTGCCGGTACAGCTATCCAACCGTGCCGGGCCAGCCCGTCCCGAAAGGTCCACACCACTTGGGCGTCGTCGTCTGCGCCCACACCTGGACGATCTGCACACGCCAACGCCACACCCAGGCAACAGTTCCCCGAGGCGGGCTGACCCGGCACCACCATCACCGATACAAGGGCGTGGCGATTGCTGTGACATGCTCTAGCGGTGACCGCTCGGCGAGGCGGAAGCCGGAGCGCCGGTGCACGGCGTTGTCAAAACTTCGTGTAGCCGTCGTCCATGCCGATGGCCTTGGACGAACTCTTCGACGATGTACCTACCGGAGGCTGGTTTCAGCATCACCATGGCCTGAATCTCGGAGAACTCTCGGAATGCTTAGACCAGGCGACTGCCGTCGAATCAGCGCCGAGGCGTACCGACAAGCCGTTGAACCGTTGTTGACGTTCATCGCGGACGGTCCAGTGGGTCGGTCAGTTCCGCGGAAGATCCAGTGCACTGATCGCCGCGACCTCAGGACGGTGCGGGCGCGGAGCCAGGAAGTCCAGAACCTCCGGTACGAACTCATGGTGGTACTGAAAGACGCCACCGTGGCCGGAGTTGGGGTAGATCCGAAGGCGGGAGTCCGGCAGCCGAGCGGCCATGTCCTTGGAGTGCTCACTGGCGACCATCAGGTCATGGTCGCCGTTGGCGACGAAGACCGGGATTTTGATCTGTGACAGGTCGTCGGCGGGGTGCAGTCCCGCGCTGGTGATTGCTCGCACCTGCGCGAGGCCGGCCTGTGAGGATATCGGCTTGTCCAGATCCGACGTGCGCTCCGCGAGCCGCTCGAGGTAGGCGTTGGCCGCCTCTTTGCCCTTCGTGGTACGAGGGAAAAACAGGAAGTGGCGTGGGTCCTTTCGGGACAGGAACGCCTTGGTGTAGGCGCCACCGACGATGAATGGCATCTTCCAGATTCCCCCGCCGCCGCGCGGGCCGGTGCCCGCGAGCACCATGCGGCGCACAAGGTCAGGAGCCTGGAGGGCAATCATCTGAGCCACGCCACCACCGAGCGAGAAACCGATCAGGTCTACCTGCTCGTACCCCAGCGCACGGATGAACGCGATCGCGTCGGCGCCCATCTGCTCGATGTCGGTCGGCACACGTCCGGCGGTAGCCCCCACCCCCCGGTTATCGAACGCGATCACATGGTGATGAGCGGCGACGCCATCCAGGACGCGCGGATCCCAGTCGTCGAGGACGGCAGTCAGGTGGTGCAGGAACACTACCGGCACGCCGACGGGCCTGCCCAGCTCGCGGTAGGTGAACGAGGTGCCGTCGACGTCAATTGTCTTGGTGGGCGCGGTCTTCCAGGTAGCCATGACTCCTTCTTTCGTCAGGGTGCTGCGGGGTTGGGCGGGCATGCGCAGGACCGCACGTCGAGCTGATCGGCAGGCGCTGCCGTGAAATGGTCCGATTTCCTTTGCGGCACGACTGTTATATTATGATCATAATGCTATGGTGTTGACAAGCCCAGTAAGGAGATCCGCGTCATGGTGAGATACAGCCCGGAACACAAGGAAGCGACCCGGCGCCGGATGATCGAGTCCGCCGGACGCAGGTTCAAGAGCGACGGAATCGACGGCTCCGGCATCGCGACGCTGGTCGCCGACGCCGGCCTGACCAACGGCGCCTTCTACGGCCACTTCTCTTCGAAGGACGACCTGGTCGCTACGGTCGTCGCGCAACAGCTCGAGGACCAGGTCGCCGTTGTGAACTCGCTGCCGGCCGGCCTTGACTCGGTCGAGGCGTTCCTCCGGGAGTACCTCTCCCCCGCACACCGCCACGATCTCGCTGGTGGCTGCCCCTCCGCGGCACTGCTGGATGAGATCGGGCGGTGCGATGTCACGATCCGGGAGGCCTACACCGACGGCGCCAGTTCGATGATCGAGGCGATTGCCCGCCACCTCGACGACGGCGACCCGCAGCGGACCAACGAGCGTGCGATTGGCTTGTTCTCCTTGCTCGTCGGCTCGCTCCAGGCCGCCCGCGCGGTCACCGATACCGCGCTGTCCGACCGCATCCTTGCGGCGGCGTTCAGCAACGCCATGACCCTTGCCGGCGCTTCACGAAATCCCGTACGCCCAACGATCCGACAGGAAACAGAATGAAGGCCTTCGTCGTCACTCATTACGGCCCCGACGGGCTCCGGGCTGCTGATGTCCCGACGCCGAGCGTTGGACCTCGCGACGTTCTGATAGACGTCCGGGCCGCTAGTATCAATCCGCTCGACAAGATGGTCCGCAACGGGGAGTTCAAGCAGCTCATCAGGTACAAGCGGCCTTTCATCCTCGGCCATGACCTGGCCGGCGTGATCACCAAGGTCGGCGCCGAGGTCCGCGGCTTCAAGGCTGGTGATGAGGTCTACGCCCGGCCGCGAGACCTGCGTATCGGCGCCTTTGCCGAACAGGTAGCCGTCGATGCTGACGACATCGCCCTCAAACCCGCCTCCCTGTCGTTTGAGGAAGCGGCCGCAGTGCCCCTCGTCGCGCTCGCCGCGTGGCAGGCCCTGGCCGAGCTAGCCGATGTTCAACCGGGGCAGAAGGTCCTGGTCCACGCCGGCGCAGGCGGATTGGGCTCCACAGCCATCCAGGTCGCCAAGCACCTCGGCGCGTATGTCGCCACTACTGCGAGCGCCAAGGACATCGACAAGGTTCGGGCCCTGGGTGCCGACGAGGTCATCGACTTCAGGGCCCGGGAATTCGCCCAGGTCCTGTCCGGGTACGACGTCGTGCTGGACTCCCTAGGTCTGGCGAGTCTGGAGAAGTCATTGACCGTGCTGCAGCCAGGCGGTCTTGCGATCAGCGTCGTCGGACCGCCGGACCCGGCCTTCGCCGATCAACTCCGGCAGCCGGTCCTTAAGCCCGTTATGGCCGTTCTCAGCCGCAAGATCCGCCGTCAAGCACGCAAGCTGGGCGTGCGTTACTCATTCTTTTTCATGCGGGCTAGCGGTCCGCAGCTCGCGATACTCGGGGCGCTCTACGACGCGGGCACCCTGCGACCTGTCCTGGACCGGACCTTCCCGTTCGCAGAGACGCTGGACGCTATGGCCTACGTCGAGCAGGGCAAAGCTAACGGCAAGATCACAGTGAGCCGATGACGATTTCGGCAGATCACCGTCCGTCCTGGTCGCCGGCGCCGGTCGGGGAATCGGACTTCTCGCCGCGCGCCGAAACTCATCGGCGATCCCCAGAAGGTCATGAAAGCCGACAACCGCTCTCGCACCGCCCGACACCTGAAACGACGCTACCGGTGCGACAACCTCAGCCGAACTCAGCCGGCACTCGTATCAGTAACCACAACAACCGTCACTGACGCATTGTTCGCAAGCGCCACCACATCCTAAGGAGTTCTCCATGAGCAACAACAGCAACGAGGCCATCCTCAGCTCGTACGCGCAGGCCCCAACGCGCACCGTCGCCGTCGGCAATACAAGGTACGCATACCGGGAACTGGGCCCCAAGGGAGGCATTCCCGTTGTCTTCTTCGTCCACCTCGCGGGGACCCTCGACAACTGGGACCCCCGCATCATCGACCCCATCGCACAGAATCGACACGTCATCGCGTTCGACCAGCGCGGCGTCGGTGCCTCCACCGGACAGGTGCCTGACACCCTCGAAGAAGCCGCCGATCACGCCTACGAATTCATCGCGGCACTCGGATACGAGACCATCGACATCTTCTCCTTCTCGATGGGCGGCATGATCGCCCAGGACCTGATCGTCAAACATCCCGACCTTGTCCGCAAACTCGTCCTCACCGGGACCGGACCGCGCGGCGGCAAGGACATCGACAAGGTCGCCAGCGTGACCTACTGGGACATCCTGCGCGCGACATTGACGAGGTCGGACCCGAAGGAATTCCTCTTCTTCAACCGCGATACCGCGGGAAAGGCCGCGGGGAAAGCATTCATCAAGCGACTCCGGGAACGCACCGCCGATCGGGACCAGGAGATCAACATCAAGGCGCTGCTGACTCAATTGAAGGCGATACAGAAGTTCGGCCGCTCGGCTCCCTCAGACCTGTCCATGTTCACCCAGCCGACGCTGATCGCAAACGGAGGCCACGACCGCATGGTCCCCACCGTCCTGTCAGAGGACCTGCACAACCGCATCCAGGGCAGCCAACTGCTCATCTACCCCAACTCCGGTCACGGCGGGATCTTCCAGTACCACAAGGAATTCGCCCCCGCCGCCGCCGAGTTCCTCGCCGACTAAACCGCTGGCGAGATCCAGCGCCAGCTGCTCCTGGGTCATGCCGCGCTCGATCCGCAGATCCCGCACCCTAGCGCCCACGGTGTTCCGAATCCGTGCCCAAACCGCGCGGGCTCGCACATGGCCGAGGAATGAACTGGCTGAGAACTGCTGTCAGCATGGCGGTGGAGCGGTGCTAAAGATCGGCCAACAGATTTCTGTGGCGGTGAACGCTGTCGGATCTGAGGGCGTAGCACCGATGTAGTGTTCGCGGATCGGCCCCTGGCCGCTGATCAGATGCTCGTTTGCGTATATGCCCAGAGCCCCGTAACTGCGGTCGATGCTCTCGTCGTGGCCGCCGGGGTGAGTGAGCACGGCGAATTCGGCCTGAGGCAAGACCTCGGCACGCACCCCCTCCGGAGTGATCGCGGACTGCGGCGCAGGCACGAACAGGGTCGCCTTGCCACGTAATTCGAGAAACAGTGCTCGGTCGTAGAGGCCACCCGGAACGACCGCCGACGGTGCGCCTGTCGCCGTGGCAACTGCGTCTCTCAGTGTCTTCAGCGTCGCCACGAACCAGCTGTCAATCGCGGAAACCTCGATGGTGGCGCCGATCGACCACACGGCGAGCGCGGGTTCATGGCGCAACTCCACAGCGGCGGAGGTGTGCACGGGAGAAAGCAGCTCGCGCAGCGCGCCAACGGTGTCACGGGTGTGCTGCAGTTGCACTTCCATTTGTTCGAGATGAGTCGTGATGATCTCAGTGCGGGCCGCGGCGTCGTCTGTGCTCAGCAGCGCCTTGATGTCGGGAATGGACATGCCCAGAGAGCGGAACCGGCGGATGATGTGTGCATGATCGACCTGGCTGGTGTCGTAGAACCGGTAGCCAGTGTGGAGATCGATGTCAGCTGGTTCGAGAATGCCGATGTCGTGGTAGTGCCGTAGCGCCTTCCTGCTCAGGCTGGTCATCACCGCGAAATCACCGATCGAGACCCGCGCGCCCATGGCATCCTCCTCTGTGTTCCGCCGCCTGTGTTAAGGGGTGGGTCCATCCTGAAGTCTCCCCCTGGGGCCAGGTCAACATCGCGGCGTGAGACCGAAGGCTCCTGTCCCGTTCCAGTGGCCTCCCTGGGGAACCGAGGGCCTGGCTGCCGGGGCCGCACGAATACGAGATTCGCCCTGCCGAAGGTTGACCTTCCCCTTAGGGGAAGCTCCAACCTGGGGTCATGACCACAGAATGGGAAGCACTCCCGGACACCGTAAAAACGTTCATGACCGCACTCAGCACCCCAGTGGACGGCCGAGCGGTAGCCACGTTCACCGCCGATGCCGTCGTGACCGATGAGGGCCGCGACTACACGGGCCGCGACGAGATCGGGGCCTGGCTGACCGCCTCGGCCGGCGAATACATCTATACCTCCGAGTTCACCGGCGCGACCACAACCGACACGACCATCGACGTCGGGCAGCACCTGGAGGGCGACTTCCCCGGCGGGGTCGTCGACCTGCACTTCCGCTTCACGTTGGACGGCGCGTTGATCAGCCGGTTGGTGATCGAGCCATGACAAGGAGATGGTTCATCACCGGGGGCACGCCCGGCGGCTTCGGGGTGGCGTTCGCCGAGGCGGCGCTGGAGACCGGGGACCGCGTAACGCTCACCTCCCGGCGCCCGCAGGAGCTGGCGACGTGGGCCGAGCAGTACGGCGACCGCGTTCTGGTCGTGCCGCTGGAACTCACCGATGCGGCGCAGGTGCAGCGCGCGGTGCATGCCGCCGAGGAGCGCTTCGGCGGCATCGACGTGCTCGTCAACAACGCCGGCCGCGGTTGGTACGGATCGATCGAAGCGATGGACGAGTCCTCGTTGCGGGCAATGTTCGAACTGAACTTCTTCGCCGTGCTGTCGGTGACACGTGCAGTGCTGCCCGGGATGCGCGCCCGCGGCAACGGGTGGATCGTCAACGTGTCCTCGGTGGCCGGGCTTGTGTCCGCACCCGGATTTGGCTACTACAGTGCGACGAAGTTCGCCATCGAAGCCATCACCGATGCGCTGCGTGATGAGGTCGCCACACAGGGCATCTCCGTCTTGACAGTCGAACCGGGGGCGTTCCGCACGAACGCTTACGCCGGCTTCGCCAACGAGCCTGTCGCGGAGCCGATCCCGGAATATCACCACATGCTGGAGCAGGTCCGAGCCGTCTTCGTCGGGATGGACGGTGTGCAGCCCGGCGATCCGCTCCGCGGTGCCCGTGCGGTGATCGCGGCGATGGCCCAGAACCCGCCGCCCCGACGGCTGGTCCTAGGCAATAGCGGCTACGACGCCGTGATCGATACGCTGCAGCAGACGCTCGCCGACATCCGGGCGAACGAGACGCTTTCTCGCAGTGCGGATTTCCCTGCATAGTCGGCCGACGCAGTGCGTCTTCCCCGTGGTGCTGCCGCCGGTCCTTGTGACCAGGGCATCGACGTCGAAAGCGTCGCGGCCCTTCGCCGCCCCGGCCGTGTTCCTGCCGTCGACGATGCTGCGACCGCTCCTGATATTTGGGTTCATCTTCCTTCCTTTTCAACCCATTGGTTGTCTGGCCGGTGTGCCTGCATCGGGCCCACTGCGCTGCGCCGCCGACGTGCACGGTCGTGCAGGTTAGCTGAGTCCGAGTTCGGTGAGGCGTTCGTGATTGGCGTTGAACTAGGCCTCTTCCTGACCTGGCGCCGGGAAGATCAGGTGGCGGCACAGCTCACGAAGGCTCGTGCCCTCGTAGCCAAGATCTCGAACGCATTGCCCGTACCGAAACTTCATTCCTACTAGCTCGATCCAGGGTTAGAGTCGCGTCCGCAGACGTAGCTCGTGCCCACGCGGAAAAAGGTTCGGTCTGGGCGATCCACCTGGCTATGGCTGCTCTGTACAACCCGGCGCAGCTAGATGTGCTGAAGCGGGACGGAGAGATCGTGCCGGTCAGCCGAGGGGAGGTAGCAGCAGCGGCTGCAGTCGGTAGCTGGGCGGCTCGGTGCCGTGTAGATGCCGCACAAAGTAATCCCAGGTGCGACGTAGCGAATAGTGCAGCCAACCGTACAGCGAGTGCTCGGCACCAGGAATCATGATCAAGTCGAAGTCCTTGTCCGCCTTGATGAGTGCATCGGCCAGGCGCATCGTCATGTATGGATGTGCGTTGTCGTCGAGTTCACCGTGGATGAGCAGCAGCTTGCCTTTCAGGTTGGCGGCCAGCGTGGTGTTCGAGATCGCCGCTTTGCCTTCGGCGCTCAGATCGCCGTGGTAGTGCTCGGCCCACATCGCCAGGTTGAGGGCGTTGTCATGATTGCCCGAGACCGCGACGGCCACCGAGTAGAAGTCCGGGTATCGCAGCACGGCACGCGCCGCGGCGAACGCACCGGCGGACTGTCCGGTAATCCCGACTCGGGCGGTGTCCAGCCACGGATACCGTTGTCCGAGTTCGCGGATTGCGGCGATGTGGTCGTCCAGGGCGCCAGCGTTGCCGAGATCTCCATAGGAGTGGTCATGAAATGCCTTGCTGCGCCCCGCGCTTCCGCGACCGTCGATGGCCACCACCGCGAACCCGAGCGCGGCGAAGGCCTCCGGTTCGCCATAGTGCGGCGGGTTGAACATCGGTCCGGCGCGGTAGAGCTGCGGCCCCGGATAGATGTGTTCGATGATCGGGTACGTGCGGTCCGGGTCCAGATCCTGCGGTCGCCAGAGCAGACCGTAGATGGGGGTTCTGCCGTCCGCGGCGGTCGTCCGGAACCGCTCCGGCGGTTGCCAACCCAGAATCCTCAGGTCGTCGGTGTCGGGCGTCTCCAACTCCACCACCACCTGACCCTCCCCGTCGAGTACCACTGAGCGTGGCGGCAGGCTCGGGCTTGAGGCCCGGTCCACCAGGTAGCCGCCCTGCGGCGGGCTGACCGCATCATGATCCAGCTCGTCATCTGTGAGGCGGGTGAACTCGTTGCCGTCCAGTCCGATTCGGCAGAGCTGCCGCAGATACGGGTCGGCCTCGACCAGACCGTTGGCCGCGAAGTACACCTGCCGAGCCTTCTCGTCGACCCATAGCAGGCTGCTCACCAGCCACGGCCCGGCGGTGATCTGGGTGACCTGGGCGCCGTCCGCCGAATAGAGGTACAGGTGGCCCCAACCGTCGCGCTGCGACCACCACAGGATCTCGCCGGTGTCCAGCACGTGCACCATGTGCGGGTCGCCGAGCAGCGCAGTCGGGTCGACCCGCGTCTGGCATGTCTCCGTGATCAGCGTGGTGACCTCGCCGGTCGACGGGTCGAGTCGACGCAGTTGCAACGTCCGGGCGTCGCGCGATTGGTGCAGGTAATGAACGACGTCCGCACTCGACCACCAGGCATAGACGAGCGCGACATTGTGCATGATCGGTGTCGGCTCGCTCTGCTGCCGTACGACCGTGCGTTGCCCGACGTCGAGCACGTTCCAGGTCATCGTTGCCACGGTGTCCTCGCCGGGCATGGTGTAACGGGTGCGGTGTTCCACGGGCCGGCCGCCATCGGCCGGGCTAGATTCCACGAGCACCAGTTCGGGCACCTCACGTTGATCGATGCGCGCGACCAGGATTCGGGTGGAATCGGGCGACCAGTGCAAAATCATCGGCCCCGGAATGCCCAGTGCACGGGTCAGTGCGCGTGCACCGGTGGTGTCCGGCAGGCCGCCGTAATCGAAGTAGGGTTCGGCGTCATCGGTGAGGGCATGTTCGGTGCCATCGGCCCGGTTGCGGATCCAGATATTGCCATCGCGGCCGAACGCATCCCACCGCTCATCGGGCGACGGGATCGCGCCCGGAATGGTTGCGGTGGTGTCAGATTCGGTGCAGGCGTTGTCCGCCCATCGCCAATTCCGGCCGAACGCGCTGAACAGCACCGTGTCGTCGGCACGAATTTCCACGGCCTGTATCGGTAGATCGGCACCGGTTACCGCCTGCCCAACTGCCGCCGACAGTGCGGCGGCCAGCGCGTCGTGGTCGAAGGCGGCACGACGAGCCTTCACGCTCGGATCAACCGCGACGTAGCGGGTTCCGATCCGGTACCAGAATCGGGCACCGTCGGCGAACCACTGCGGTGTCAGCACCGTGCCCGGCACCCGCCGGGCCCGGTGCGGGAAAAGCATCTGCTCGGCACGCGCGTAATCGGAATCGCTCAGCAATGTCGTCACACCAGGCATCCAACACTCGGACGTAGCGGCACAGTCAAGAGCGACTTGACCGTGCCGCAGGGGCACCGCGACCCCCGGCAGTCAGTATCCGAGGCCGTGATACAAGATGCCCGCACTGTTATAGGCGATGTGCACCATGACCGCAGGCCAGATCGAGCCTGAGCGCCACAGCAGGACACCATTGGCCAAACCGATCATGAGGGCCAAAGGCATCACGCCGTTGATCCCATGTGCCACAGCGAAAACTGCCGCGCTGAAGACCACGCTGATGCAGCTCCCCCAGCGGAACAGGAAAGTCGCAAGCACGCCACGAAACAAAGCCTCCTCACCGAGCGGCGTCAAGATACCGCCCAGCCCCACTGCCGCGATAAGAGGCACTGCTCCCGACCGAGCAGCATCACGGTAGGGCTGCTGAACACCCTCCGCCCCCGGAAACAGCGGATCAAAAATCGCCGAAACCGGCCAACTAAGCCCGAAGCACACCAGGCCGATGACGACGCCGGTCAGCAGCCACAAGAGACTCGTATGCCGCAACCCGAACGGACGGACATCACGAATCCGAACGAGGACCGCAGCAGCAAACGCTCCCAACGGCGCAAGCCCTGAAATCAGGAAGTTCACGTGTCCGAGGGCAATGGGGAAATCTTCCGGCACGAAGTATGCGGCCACGCCGCCCACTAGATACAGAAAGACAGCAGTGGCCGCAGCTACACCAAGTTCCAGCCAACCGGGCCGAGCGGGTCCGCTCGCCGCGCCGAAGTGCTCTACAACACTCATGGGGCGAAGTATCAGCTATGCCCCTAGGGCACACTCAAGCCTCATCGCGCCGTGGCGCTGCCATAAGCGAATCAAGCTCTTATTGCACTCTTAATTAGTGCGGCGCGTGGCAAAGCAGAAAAACTCTCCTGCCCTGTACTTCTTCTGTGGTCCCGGCTGGGTTCGAACCAGCGACCCCTCGCGTGTGAGGCGAGTGCTCTTCCACTGAGCTACGAGACCGCATGTTGATCGTTGATGGCTGATCAACCGAGGTGAAAGGCTAGCACGAGACGCCGGAAACACCGCAGTCCGGCCGCCGACGGGCCGCGCACGCAAGGGATTTGTGATTAAACCTCTCGTTCGACTACTGTTTCACTTCGCACCGGGTGACGATCTCATCCGTTGCGCGCGGATGTAGCGCAGTTGGTAGCGCACAACCTTGCCAAGGTTGGGGTCGCGGGTTCGAATCCCGTCATCCGCTCGGAGGGTGGACAGTCATCCCTAGCGGTGGAGTGGCCGAGTGGTGAGGCAACGGCCTGCAAAGCCGTGCACACGGGTTCGATTCCCGTCTCCACCTCCATAAAGACCCCGCGCGATTAGCTCAGCGGGAGAGCGCTTCCCTGACACGGAAGAGGTCACTGGTTCAATCCCAGTATCGCGCACCAAAGTTTTTGCAGTTCAGAGGTTATTTCAAGACCTCTAATCTGGACGCGGGACCTAGATGGGACCTGACCCAATGGCTAACCGAGAGGAAGCCATGTCCATCCAAATCAAGCGTCACCCGGTCTCCCCCGTCGACACCACCGAGGATCGAGTCGACACGGTTGTCACCGTGGCACTAGGTCACGTCACGGGCCGAATTGTCCGCTCGCAGTACGACGCTGGCACCATTTCCTACGACGCGCACATCGAACTCGTCGGCGACCGCAGTCCCAACCAGATCGATGACCCGCAGGATCTACGAAATCTGGGAACCGTGGCGATCACGCTCGCTGACGAGCTGGCGGCCGTAACCACATAGCCAATACACGGAGGCGCGGCCCCATCCAGGAAAATACAAAGTTCCCTGGCTGGGGCCGCTTCATTGTGACGTTAGCGTCTACGCCCTCCCTGTACCGGCGGCTACCGCTCGTCACCGTGGGAATAACGGTTGGACTACAACACTTCTATAGATTTGTACGGACATTCGCCGTACACTTGGGCATGCACCTATGGACACAAATTGGGAGGTGTCACTAATGGCTGCGAAAACGGAACGGGTGGAGTTCCGAACTGAAGAGGCAAGCTTGGTGCGCATCCAGCGCGCCGCGAGCGCGGTTCATGAGCAGACATCAGAGTTTGTACGCAAAGCTGCACTTCAGCGAGCGGAAGATGTTCTACGGCAAGAGCTGGTGACGGCCATGCCATCCGAGCAGTTCGACGCGTTGATGGAGTCGCTGGATGTAGCGGATGCGGCGCCACGTCTGGCTGCGGCCGCTCGTAAGCCCGCGGTGTTCAAGAGGCGCTGATGCACTTCGAGTCGGCACGCTTAGAGGACGACCACCTAGTTGAGGGATTCGACTGCGGTAAGGAATCGCTGAACAATTGGCTGGTCAATGATGCCATGCGTGCGGACAACAACGGGGTTGCTCATGTCTATGTCTGGACTCAGCTCGGTGAGCCAAAGGTGTGCGCCTACTTCGCCATTTGCCCGACCTTGGTCTACCGCGAGGAGGACGGGGTACCTCGAAGCCTGGCCGGTGGCTACTCCAGCATCCCCGGCTTTCTCATTGCCCGGTTGGCACTGGACAAATCACTTCGCGGAAGAGGTTACGGGGAACAGCTGCTAGTCGACGCTCTCGGCAAGGCCGTAGCCGCTTCTGAGATCGGCGCCGGACGTCTGATCGTCGTAGACGCGCTCGATGACGAAGCAGCGGAGTTCTACAAACACTATGGCTTCGCCCCCGTTAAGAATCGGGAGCGCCGCCTGGTGATGAAGGTTTCTACAGCTGCAAAAGCACTTGGGGAACGCTGGCGCGACTAGTTGTCATACCCCGGGGCTAGCGTCCCGCATTGTGGTGAAGTTCCACGTCGACAAACTCACGACCGGCCAGACGGTGTGCACGGTGATGCACAACTGGGGCCACGGGGTCTGGACGGAAACCATCGCCGGCGACCTACGCGAAGGCAAGGAGTACGCCCGCATCAATGTAGAACCCGGTGTCGAAGTCCGCGTCTGGTACTTCGGCTGCGAGCTGCTCGCTGAGACCCGGGCACGCGGTGAGGTGTGTCGTTGGTTGCAACTAGCTCGAAGGTCTCGCACACCGTCTTAGCGACACCTTTCCACGCAGCCGCGGCAAAGTGGCCGCGGTCGAATCTGGCGTCCAACGCGCTGCCCACCAACTTGCTGGTATAGCGCCATAACGATTCGAACGACCGTTCCATATCGGCTCGGCGCGTCTCGTCACCAGGAAGGTGATAGAGATGCTTAGCGTGCATCAGACCCGAGCGCATATCCGAATAGATGTTTCGGTACGCCCATCTGACTGGATCTGTTTCATTCTCCGGGGCGAGGATGTCTGCCGACGCGATTGGTTCTACGTGCCTGAGAGCGGCCTTGAACCAATCGCTTTCACGCCCTCGCCGGTGGGGGTGCAAGTGGTGTAATACGGCCTCCAAGGCCAGGAACATGTTGCGATACGCGTCCTACAGCACTTCCCCAGTCCTCGCCATCCGCAAGAAACGAAGCGCATCGTGAAGTCGTGGCGGAGGCGGCGGCAGCGAGGGTATCTCATTCCCATCAGCGTCGAGTACGCGAACCGTCATGCTCATCCCCAAAGTGCCAGGAATGATGCTGGTGACGCGCATAGTCACGTTCGGGCCCGTCATCGCCCAGGTCAGAGAAGCGTCGTAAGGCTGGCGAATAACGGCGTCACCCCTGCCTATAGCGGACAGATAGTCAAGGCACAAATTCGCCTGTGCCAAGGCAACTTTGAAAATCTGGTCGATGTCCGAATCAATCGCAGCGTAGACAAGTAGCCACTTTGAGCCATCTGCCACAGCTACGGTCCAATCGCCGACCTTGAACGTCGCCGTCGTTGTGCACCGCTGCCCGAGATCAAATGCCGCACCGCTTCCCTGAAGGTCAATGCCCGCCAGCTGCCCCACCGTCATCTGGGGAGAATACGCGTCACCAAACCGGTTTCGAGTCGAATCCGCTGTCTGGCTGCGAGGCTAGAGGACGTTGTCATCCTCATGGCCATTAACCAGATCATTGACGTCACCGAGTCGGCGGTGGCACCAGAGGGGAATTTAGTTCGGGGCGCAAATCGGCCAGATACGGATTGGCCTGCTGCGCTACACGTACCACCGCGGTATCGATCTCGGCCATGATCGTCCCGGTCCCCGATTCGATGCGGTCGAGAACACCCCCGTCGGGACCGACGATGCTGCTCCTGCCGACATAGGTTGTCGCTCTCTCGACACCGTTGTGATTGATGTACGCCACATAGATCTGGTTCTCCCAGGCCCGTGTCCGGATCACGACATCGGCGACGAACTCGAAAGGCGTCATCTGTGCCGTCGGCACCGCAAGCAGATGCGCACCGGCAAGGGCACTCATCCGGACATTCTCGGGAAACTCCACGTCGTAACAAATCATCATGGCGACGTTGACGCCGCGATACCGCACCACGGTCGCCGGTTGGCTCCCCGGCGTGAAATAGGCACGATCGATCTCGCCGAAGAGGTGAGTCTTCCGGTGCCGGCCACACACCGTGCCACGCTCATCGACAAAGACAGCATTGTTGTACAGCGCCCCCGCAGCACTGCTCTCCGCCAGCCCCACGATGATCGCAATCTTGTTCCGTTCAGCGATTGAACAGACGGCATCAAGATGATCGGCGCTCACGAGCTCGGGTAAACGGTCCCCGATGTCGTAACCGGTGACAAACAGTTCCGGCGTGATGAGCAGATCCGCCTGCCCTGCAAGTCTTCTCGCGACCTGCTCGAGTTGAGCAAGGTTGGCATCCGGATTCGCGGGGTTCCCGGCCGATTGCAGGCCCGCCACTCGTAATGTCCTAGAAATCGACAAACCTCCAAGCTGGCGCAGTGTCCTCTCCACTGTGGGGCACGCACGTCTCTTACGCATCCGGCACGCCCAGTTTTACGGCACAACCGGGCACGCCCAGCGGTGGCGATCCCGGCATTGCCAGGGCCATCCCATGCTGGCGGTTCAACAAGCAGTCGACGCACTGTCGCCGGACCTGACAGATATCTGTACACAGTCGACACCAGATGCAAGGATACGCACGTGACTGAGGAAGCTTCCGTGGCACAAGCCCGGACACTCCTGGCATCGCTCTACGAGCATGTCAACGAGGTATCGACCACGATGGCCAAGACAGAACACCTCATTCGACATACCTCGCGCCACAGCACAACCCACCGACATCACCACCGCCGGGCGTCAGCCATGCGCAAAGACCTCTACGAAGCCCACCGCCTCATCGACGGCCTACACCACCGATACCCCGCTACGCGAGACACACAGTGGGCTCCTCCACCGTCACGGCACTAGACGCGCCGGCCTTCGACAACTCCACGCGGGCACGTCACTCGACCAGCAAGGGCACAAACTCGCGAACCCGGCAATCTGCGAATTGAGCGTGCGCACTCTGCACGACAGCCGAGACATACGCAGACGACAACCATGAGTACTTCGTCATCAGCCGCTGCTAAACCGCAGCCACTAATGTCTGCTCACTCATCCCAGACATCACATCAGAGTGAGCCATAACAACCGAGTCGTCAATCGGTAGTTCAGATCCCATTAACCGGCGGCGTGCCTGCCTCGTCGGTGAGTTGACCCACATACGCCTCCTGCACACAGTTCGCCGTCATGTGTTCATTTCTCATTGCACCTGAGTGAAGAAGTCATTCACCCTTTCGGCTTATCGGTAGCTGAACCTCTAAGAATCTCGCGATTCTTGCGGCTTGACGATCTGATATTTCCCCACTAGAAATTGCTGGTGCACGCCGCTGGAGTGAAGCTAAGTGCCCTGCTCGTCGCGGGCGGGTTGTTGACTGGGTGCGTGGTTCCCGGCGCCGCGAACGTAGGTCAAGGGCACGTTGGCTCGGCCGCAGAGATACTGCCCGATGACGCTCAGATGTCTTCACTTCTGGCGCTCCGGCTCCATTCGGACGCACGCGTCGAAAGACTCGATCTCGCGGCAGCCAATGCCCATAGCGCGGACACCCGTACGAGTTCTGTCGAGTGCCTCGGCGTCGCCTTACCCAGTTGGGGCACCACACTCGCCGAAGCTCCCGTACGCCAGGCGATACAGCAGCAATGGTCGACACGCTGGAAAATTAGGGGCGCTGGTACAGGAACCGCAATAGAGATCCAGGTAGTAGAAATGGACTCTCCCAACAGTGCCAGAACCTGGTTCACCACACTGGAATCCAGCTGGCGGCGCTGCCAAGACAAGCCGTTCACCACAAAGGGCCCCGGGACGGGCGCGGTAACCAACCTGGAAGTTAAAAGCGTTGCAGAGGAAAGCGTTTCCCCAGATTTTGTGCATGCGATCATCGCCGAATCGACTGGACCCCAGCATCTGGCGCCACGCCAAACGCAACGAGCCGCCGTCCAGACATCGCAGTACATCATCGAGGTGTCGGTGCACGAATACAGCAACACCACAAGTAACAAGGCCCAATCCGTGGCCCGCTTGGTCAAAGCCAACGCCACCGCATAAACACCCCGCAGCGCCCGCATCCGTCATCGTTACCGGACTTACCGCGATACTCGCGACGTAAGGATCTTGTAAACCCGAAAGCCTTCCGTGCGCCGAAAACCCTTGCTGTTCAGCGATTTCAGCAAGTTCACAGCAATTCTGTGATCGGCATCATAGATACCGACTTCAACTGACAGTTGTACCGTCTCAACTGACACGAGGACGTGTCGCTCCCGGGTATCAATTCCACTGCTCCTTCAGCCGCAGAGTGATTGGAGTCCGTCGTGCAACCATGCACTGTCCCGAAAGTTCGTTTCTACAACGGTGTCGACATCCCCCAGCTGGGTCTCGGCGTCGCCGCCATCCCCGATGTCGAGGCGGAAACCATTGTCCGGCAAGCACTTGACGCCGGATACCGACATATCGACACCGCCACCAGATATGGCAATGAGCGCGGCGTCGGCCTCGGCATCTCTCGCTCTGAAGTGCCCCGCGAAGAAGTCTTCATCACCACAAAGCTGTGGGTGGACGATTTCTGTGATGCCGCAGGTGCTTTCGCGCGGAGCCTTGACATGCTTGGCACCGATTATGTGGATTTGTTCCTGATCCATTGGCCTGCACCGGATCACGGACAATATGTGACCGCCTGGCAGCAAATCGTGCAGCTCTATCTCGCCGGTAACATTCGCGCCATCGGGGTCTCTAACTTCGAGCCCGAGCACGTACAGGCCATTGTTGACGCGACCGGCGTGCTGCCGGTGATCAACCAGGTGGAGCTGCACCCGTACTTCCAGCAGCGAGAGTTGCGGCAGTTCAACACCGACCGCGAAATCGTCACGGAGGCATGGAGTCCCCTCGCTCAGGGAATCGGTACCTCCGGGGATTCCCCCCTGGCCGCCCTGGCTGCCAAGCACAACAAGACACCAGCACAGCTGATCCTGCGCTGGCATATCGAACTAGGTCATGTGGTGATCCCCAAGACCTGCTCGCCCAGCCGGTTGACCGAAAATCTCGAGATCTTCGATTTCAGTTTATCCCCAGAAGATCTCGATGTATTCGTTCAGTTCGACCGACCCAACGGCAGGCTGGGCACCCACCCCAACGAGGGATTCTCGGCACACCATTCAGCGCAGAGCAGATGGCACCGGGAGCAGCTGGCGAAGCGGGCGGCCTAGCGCTTCCCCATCCGGGCGCGGGCCGCAGCGACGAGTTCGGCGTTGCCTGCGGCCAGCGATCCATCCGGCAGACGCAGCGTGTCCTCAAGCCCTATCCGTGCGGCAACCCCTCGCGCCACCGCGAGGTCGAGTACCGGCCATGCCGATGAGTCCTCGCCGTGCAGCACCACATCCAGGGCACCAGCCACACGAACCTGCGCCAGCATGCGCACCGCTTGCTCTTCGACTTCCGTGCCGGCGACCCCGCCCGGCAGCTCCAGCAGAACACGGAAGCACTCCTTGCGAAGCGGCGAGCCCGACCACGACAACGCGGCCGCCTCGTTCCACAACCCCGCCTCCACACCTATCCCGCGAGCCAGCAGGGTCTCGGCGACCTCGGCCGCACCGTCCTCGTGCCAATTCACCGAGGCGAAGTCCGGCAGCTCGGCCCACGCGTTAATGGCCGCGCAGCGTGCGGACGAATCGGTCAGAGCCCACGCGCCAGTGGTGACGCCAACGGGAAGACCCGGGCACTGCGCACGGATGGCCGCAACCACAGGATCGACCGCACTGGCCAGCAGCGAGTCGAACCCCCTGGCGTCCTTGGCATGAACGTGCACCGCGCCCGCGCCCGCATCGCGACATGCCGCGGCATCCGCCGCGATCTCAGCCGGGGTGCACGGGATCGCAGGGTGCTGGTCCTTGCGTCGCACCCCGTTCAGGCATGCCTTCACATACGCCACGTGTACGGCCCTACCGGTGGATCGGCCCGTCGGTGTCGCTCAAGGCACGCCCGGAGCCTCCCGACGTCTCCGCAATGATTTGCGCCGCAATGGATATCGCGGTCTCCTCGGGTGTGCGGGCATTGAGGTCCAGGCCCAGCGGGCTGTGTAAGCGCCGCAACTGATCGTCGGTGATGCCCTCTTCACGCAGACGCGCCAGCCGGTCGGTGTGGGTGCGTCGTGAACCCAGCGCGCCGACAAACGCGACGGGCACCATGGTGAGAGCCGCCGCCAGCATCGGCACATCGAACTTGGGGTCGTGAGTCAGGACGCACACCACCGTGCGCCCATCGATGCGCCCGGCAGCTGCTTCGGCGCGCAGATAGCGGTGCGGCCAGTCGACCACCACCTGGTGGGCGTGCGGGAACTGCGTTTGCGTCGCGAACACCTCACGGGCGTCGACCACCGTCACCCGGTAGCCGAGCTGGCTCCCCGTGTGGCTCAACGCCCGCACGAAGGCGTTGGCCCCCGCCAGGATCATCCGCGGGGGCACACCGAATGCCTGGACGAACACGCGCGGCAGCGCGGATTGATCGGGCTCACAGCGATCGGCACCTGCCACCGCGCTGCGCCCCGCCCGCACCAGCGACGCGATATCACCATCGATCTGCGGCCACGGCGCCGGCTCGCCCGCGCGCACCAGGGCCCATTCCGGAATCCCCGATAGCGTGCTCACCACGGCAGCAGGCTCCCCCGCCTCGGTCATGCTGCGCAATCGGAGCAGCAGCGGCAATCTGTCGGCACCAACACTTTCGGTGACAACTTCGATCTCGCCGCCGCACGTCAGTCCGGCCGCCATACCGTCGTCGATACCGAACCGCTCGCTCACGCACAGGCCGGTCTCCAGGACTTCACGCGCGGTATGAATGACCGCCGCCTCCACGCAGCCACCCGACAACGACCCGATGACTACCGAATCGGCCGTCACGATCATGGCGGCGCCGGGCTCGCGCGGAGCCGCACCACTGACCTCCACCACGCGGGCCAGCGCGACAGAGCCACCGGTCTGGAGCAGGCGAACCAGATCGCCGAGTATGTCTTTCATGAGGGCTCTCCCGCCCCGGATGTATTGATGGCCCGCCACACTCGCGCCGCGTTCATCGGTAGGCGGTGCATCCGCACCCCGACAGCATCGCGGATGGCGTTGGCCAACGCCGGCGCCACCGGGTTGTACGGGGACTCGCTCATCGACTTGGCCCCCAGCGGCCCCAATGTGTCGTAGGTGTCGGCAAAGTAGACCTCGGTATCGGGCAGATCGACCAGCTGCGGAATGTGGTAGTTGCGCAGGGTCGCCGTGCTGACAACGCCGTCGCGCACCAGGATCTCTTCGTAGAGTGCCGAGCCAATGGCCTGCGCGACACCGCCTTCCACTTGTCCACGGCACTGCTGCGGATTGACGATCACCCCGGCATCGGCGGACTGCACCGACTGCAGGATCCGCACGGTGCCGGTGTCCGGATGCACCCCGACCCGGAACGCCTGGACATTGAACGCGACCGACCGCGGTGTGCCTTCGTGGCGTCCCAGCGCCGCCAGTGGCTGCGGCGCCGAGTCCGCGATATCGGCCAGTCTCAGCAGATCCTCGCCGAGCCGCACTCCATCCGGTCCCAGCACACACCGCGATTCCGGTACTGCCAGCTTCTCCGCGGCGAACCGGATAATCTTGTCCCGCAACAGCTCCGCCGCCCGGTGCACGGCCAGTCCGGCGACTGTGGTGCCCGCCGATCCGAATGCCCCGGTGTCGTGGCCCACCGCATCGGTATCGGCCTGATGAACCTCGACCTGACTCGGTGCGCACCCCAGCACGGCGGCGGCGAGCTGAGCGTGCACGGTGGTGGTGCCGTTGCCGAATTCGGCCGAGCCCACGAAGATCCGGTAGCGGCCCCGCTCGTCCAGCTCGGCACGCGCATCGGCCACATGCCCGCGCGGCGGCACGGTCGCGATCATGGCGATGGCCATACCCTCGCCCACCTTCCAGTCCTCGGGTAAGTCCGACCCATTGCGCGCCGGGTCGGCCGCGCCCCGCGCCAGCGCATGCTGCGCCAGGTCCAGGCACTGGTCCAGCCCATAGCTGCCGAATTCCAGGTCGTCCTCCTCCACCTCCCAGCTGACGAAGGCATCTCCCGGGACGATGGCGTTGCGGCGCCGCAACTCGAACGGGTCGATACCGAGTTCACCGGATAGCTCGTCGAGGGCCGACTCGATCCCGAACAGCACCTGCCCCAGCCCGTAGCCGCGGAACGCACCGGACGGAAGGTTGTTGGTATACACGGCCTGCGCATCGACTCTCTTATTGGCGCAACGGTATTGCGCCATGGACTCGTTGCACCCGTGAAACATGACACCCACGCTGTGGTTTCCGTAGGCCCCGGCATCGGAGAGCACATCCACGGCCAGCGCCGTCAACACGCCGTCGAGGCCCGCCGCGGCGATCACGTCCACCCGCATGGGGTGGCGGCATGGCGCGATGGTGAACTGATCGCTACGGGTCAACTCGTAGACGGCGGGAGCGCCAGTCGCGCGCACCGCCAGCAGCACGAGGTCCTCGGTGAGCATCTCCTGTTTGGCGCCGAACCCGCCGCCGACGCGCGGCGCGAACACCCGAACCTGTTCACGCGTAAGCCCGAAGATATGGCAGAGCTCGTCGCGGACCAGGAACGGGACCTGGCTGCTGGTGCGCAGAACGTAGCGCCCGCGCTCGTCCTGCCACCCCACCGAGCCGTGCGTCTCCAGGTGGACATGCTGTACCCGGGCGGTCTGCCAGCTGCCGCGTACCACCGCACCAGACTCCCCCGCACGGGCCACCGCCGTCTCGACATCGCCGACCTCACCGTGCACCTCCGCCACCAGATTGCGGGCGGGGTCAGCGATCCTGGCACTGGCCCCTTTATCTCCGTGCACCCGATGCACGCCCGGTTGCTGCGACAGCTCGGGATCGAATACCGCCGGCAGTACCTCGTATTCGACCTCGATGTGCTCGAGCGCCCGGTGCGCGATGGTCGACGAGTCCGCGACTACCGCCGCGACGCGCTGTCCCGCGAACCGCAGCACACGGTCGAAAACCAGTGTGTCGTCGGGATCATCGCTGCGCTCATGGTGGCGCGCGGTGGAGAACGGCACCCCGGGGTCGTCGCGATAACACAGCACCGCGCGCACCCCCGGCAGGGCGCGGGCCTTGGCGATGTCAATCCGGATGATGCGGGCCGACGGGTGCGGGCTGCCCAGTACCGCAATATGTCCCACACCGGCGGGCAGCTGGTCCATGGTGTACGGCTCGGTACCGGTGACCACCCGCGCGGCGGCCGGAGCGCTGACGGTTCCCTTCGGTGGTGCGACACCACAGATTGCGGCGCGAATGGGCCTATACCCGGTACACCGGCACAGATTGCCTTTCAACGCGTTTCCCAGATCCCCGGTCTGATCCTCGGTGAGCGTCGCCGCCGTCAACACCATTCCGGCGGTGCAGAATCCGCATTGAAAACCCGCATGACCGATGAATCCACGCTGCATGGGATGCAGGTCATGTTCTTCTCCGAGACCGCGGACGGTGAGGATCTCGGCATCGGTGACCCGATGTGCGGGCACGATGCAGGAGTGTTGCGAGGCACCGTCCACCAACACCGTGCAGGCGCCGCAATCACCGGCGTCGCAGCCTTTTTTGACCTCGCTGTGGCCGTGCTCGCGCAGGAACGTGCGCAGACACTGCCCGGGCCGTGGGCTGGTGTCGATGATCTGGCCGTTGACCTTCACGGGCGCCCTCCGGTCAGTTCTTCAGCGACCTCGCGGGCCAGCTGCGCGGTGACCGCGCGCCGCCAATCAGCGGTGCCGTGGGCATCGGTGTGGAACTCCGAGCCGGGAATGCCCGCAGCGGCCTCGAATACACCCTCCGGATCGGCCGGGAGGCGCAGCACGATCGGCCTGCGCGTTCCGGCGGAGACTCCGAGCACAATGTCGTGGCCGTCGAGCCTGCCGGTAACGAGCGCACCGGAGCGGCCCAGTGCAGAGTACGCGAGCTTGCGTAGCGCTGTCGGTTGCGTGAGCGCCGCAGCGGGAAAGGCGATGGCGCGCAGGACATCACCGGCTCGCAATACCGTCTCGTTGACATCGGTGACGAATTCGGTGATGGCGCAACGCTCGTCGGTGCCGTCGCGGCGCCAGATGAGCAGCTGGGCGTCCAGGGCCGCGCACAGCGAGATCATCGCTCCCGCCGGCAGACCCAGACAGATGTTGCCTCCGACCGTCGCGGCACGCCAGATCTTGAATGAGGCCAGCAGCGCACGCGCGCACTGCTCAAAAAGGACGGTCGCACTCCAGTGCGGCGGATAGGAGGCGTTGATGAGGCGTTCGATACTGCAGGTGGCTGCGACCTGCAGGCCGCCCGCATCGACCACCACATCGGGCCACCGCATGCCGGCCAGGTCCACCAACCGCCGCAACTCCGGCTGCGGCTGGCTCATGAGCCAGGTTCCGCCCGCCAGCACGCCGTCCTGCGCTCCGAGGCCGCTGAGATCTGCGCGCTCTCGCGGAATCAGCACCGAGTCGATGGTGTGCAGATCCATCAGCGAACCCTGCCCATCAATCCATGATGCGCCGCCCGCACCGCGGCCGCGATCCGATCGGTATCCACCGTCAGCATCTCCCCATCTCTGACGACCAGTCGCCCGTTCACCCAGGAACACCTGATCGGCGGTACCGCACCCAACATCAGAGCGGCCACCGGATCATCGATGCCGCTGTGGCCCAGCGTGCGCAGATCCCATAGCACCAGATCCGCGCACTTACCGGCCTCAATCGAGCCGATCTCGTCGGCGCGGCCCAGCAGGCGAGCCCCGCCCAGTGTCGCCAACTCCAGCGCGGTGCGGGTGCTCAGCGCCGTAGGCCCTCCGACAGCACGCGCCAACAACAGTGCCTGATGCGCCTCCCCCAGCAGCCGTCCCGACTCATTGGAGGCCGCACCATCCACCCCCAGACCCACCGGCACCCCAGCCGCCAGCAGCTCCCGGGTGCGGGCGATACCGGCGCCCAGGCGCCCATTGGAGGTCGGGCAGTGCGCGATGCCGGTGCCCGTGCCGGCCAGGCGGGCAATGGCCGCATCGTCGAAGTGGATCCCGTGCGCGAACCACACATCGGGGCCCAGCCAGCCCAGCTGTTCCATGTAGTCGATGGGGCTGCAGCCAAACCGCTCGGCACAGTAGTCAGTTTCGTCCTGGGTCTCGGCCAGGTGGGTGTGCATCCGGACACCGTGCTCGCGAGCCACGAGCGCTGACTGGCGCAAGAGATCTCCGCTCACCGAGAAGGGCGAGCAGGGTGCCAGACCGATGCGCACCATGGAGCCTGGCGCCGGATCATGCCAGCGGGCGACGGCCGCGGCGCTGGCCTCCAAAGCTGTGTCGATCGACTCCACCAGACTGTCCGGGGGCAAGCCCCCGGCGGACTGTCCAAAGTCCATTGAACCCCGGGTCGGGTCGAAGCGCAGCCCGACTTGCCTGGCTGCCTCGATCTCAGATTCCAGTAGATCGCCTGCACCAGAAGGAAATACATAGTGATGATCGGTCGTGGTGGTACATCCCGATAAGGCCAGCCAGCTCAACGCGCCCTGTGCCGCTACGTAGAGATTGTCGGCGTCGATACCCTCCCACACCGGGTACAGCGCGGTAAGCCATTGGAAGAGCGTGTGATCGGCGGCGAGTCCGCGGGTAATCCACTGATAGAGGTGGTGGTGGGTGTTCACCAATCCCGGTGTGAGTAGACAACCACGACCATCTACACGTTCGGCACCACCCAGTGTCCGCCACGGGTTCTGTTCTCCGGCCGGCAATACCGCGGCGATCCGCTGGCCATCGATGACGACAGTCGCACCGTCAAGCTCACGCCCGTCGTGATCGACCGTGGCCACGAATACGTTCTCGATCAAAGTGATTGAGCTCATCGGCCGGACTCGCTGCCGCACTTCGGGCTGCGGATATGACACGTGGTGTGCACTATGGTGCGATGCACCCGATTGCAGCCACCGTCTACCGCGGGCACATCTTCCACATCGCGGGCTCCCCCGGCGTGGCAGATGCGGCCGCGCATCTGCAGTCGATACCCGATGGAGCGCTGGCAGTCGGCATCGATGGTGTGATCGCCTACTGCGGCACCTACCCCGAACTGCCCCAGACCTACTGCGCGTGGCCCGTGCACGATCATCGCCCCGGATTCCTGCTGCCCGGTTTCGTGGACACCCATATGCACTTCCCGCAGACCTATTGCACCGATTCTTATGGCGGCGGCCAACTGTTGGAGTGGCTGGAGCGCTGCATCTTTCCCGCCGAGGCCCGCTTGGCCGACCCGGTGCTGGCACAGCGCGCTGCCGAAACCTTCTGCCGCCGCCGGATCACCGCCGGAACCACGGCCGCGATGGTGATGGGCTCGGCCTTTCCTCAGGCCCAGGACGCCTTGTTCACGGCGACCCGCGCCGCGGGCCTGCGGATGGTCAGCGGACGCGGTGTGCAGACCACCGGGCCCGACAGCGCCACGCCGCTGCTCACCACGACCGAGCAGGCAATCCGGCTGTGCGCCCACGAAATCGACAGCTGGCACGGCGACTCCCTCACGGATGTGGCACTGGTGCCCCGCTTCTCGCTGTCCGTCGCGCCCGGCACCCTCGCGGCGCTCGGCGAGCTCTATGACGAGGTGCGGGATACGGGTGTCTACTTCCATTCGCACCTCAACGAGAACGCCCGGCCGGGCACCGGCGAGGTGGATGCCACCCTGTCCGCATACGGGGTCGGGAGCTACCTGGATACCTATGACGGTCATTTTCTGCCCGGCTCCCGCAAGGGCGGCTCGACCCTGCTGGGCCGCAGAAGCATTCTGGCCCATGCCGTGCACTGCCAGGACGCGGAACTGGCCCGCATGGCCGAAACCGGAACCTCCATCGCACATTGCCCCACCTCCCAGCTGTTCCTGGGTTCCGGGACCATGCCATGGCGCCGCACCGTCGGCAGTGGAGTCAACGTCGCTCTCGGCACCGATGTGGGTGGTGGCGACGAATGGCTGTTGACGCGCGTACTGAACGACTGTTTCAAAGTCCATATGACCGAACCGGCTTCGGCTGCGGTATCTCTACACCCCGCCGAGCTGCTGTTCACCGCCACGCTTGCCGGGGCACGCGCGCTGGACCGCGAGGACACGTTCGGCAACCTGGACCAGGGCAAGGACGCGGACTTCCTGATCATCGACCCGCACCGATGGGAACCGTTGGCCGACAACCTTTCCCACGGCATCCGATCCGACGACGAGCAGCTGGCCACCGAGCAGACGCTGTTCCGCCTGCTGATGGGGCTGCGCGAGCCGGCCATCAGCTCGGTGCGAGTACGTGGGCGCGATATCACCGGCTACCTCAACCGCGACAGCTAGACCAGCCAGGCCAGATGTGGATCCCAGGCCGGCCCGGCCTCCGGTGCGTCGTCACGGGTCACGACGGCCTGAATCAGCCCGTACGGGCGGTCATCGGCATGAAAGACCTCGTTGGGGTTCTCCAGCCCGAACGGTGACAGGTCGTACACGAAGTGGTGTTTGTTGGGTGCCGAGAGCCGGACCTCGGCGATCAGCGGATAAGCCTCCAGGATCGCCTTGCCGATCTCGTACAACGTCTGCTGCAGGGCCAGCGAGTGCACGGTGGCGAACCGCTCAAGAATGAGCGCCTTCACTCCGAGATAGGTCTGGTCCCAGTCGACTTCGGTACCCACGAAGCGCCACTTGGCCACCAGTGAGGTGGCCATCACCCGGTCGTTGGTGGGCTGCAGGACCGTGTACTTGTCCTCGAGGAAATCGTGGAACTCCGATCCCGTCGACTTCAGGACGACAAGGTCTTTGAGACCGCCGATCACCCAGGTCCGCTGCGCCGCACCCACACCCTCGACGGTGATCTCGGCGGTGCGCACCTCCTGACCCTTACGAACCCAGGCGTGATCATGTTCGCGCCCATCGACAAGGACCCTCTCCCAGGCGTATTCGTCAATCTCAATGCGCGCGCCGGTTACCGGCTCATACTCGTCCACGAAGTGGTACGCCAGGTCCAGACCATATCGCTCGATGGTCTCGATGCCCTTTTCCTTGGCGTAGGCGTAGATGGTCTGCTTCTGGCTGTCGGTGGGCAGCACCTTGCGCTGATCGCCATCGGTGTAGGCGGCGGCGAAGTCCCCGCGCAGCGCGCTACCGACGTTGAGGTCCTTGATCTCATGGCGCGGAGAGTCCCGGTAGATCCGGACGACTCGGTTCTCGGCCTTGCCGTACTGGTTGCCTCCGAGGACGATTGCCATCGATGCTTTCCTTTCTCAGCTGCCGCGATAGGTGGAGTAGGCGTACGGGCTCAGGAGCAGCGGGACATGCAGGTGCCCACTACCGGCCGCCCGGAAGCTAATGATCACTTCCGGATAGAACCCATCGATCGCGTTGTCGGTGAACCAGGTTCCCGTGTCGAACACCAGCCGGTATGTACCGGCGGTCAGCACTGTCCCAGCAAGATCGGCAATCCTGCCGTCGGAATCTGTTGTACCACTGGCCACCAGAGACTCCGCGGTGTCCAGCAGAGTCACACGCACACCCTGCGCCGGCCGCCCGGAGACCGCGTCCAGTACATGGGTACTCAAACCCGTCACGATCCGTCCTCCGTCTCGATGTCATCGGCATGCCTGCCTGCCGGGCCCAGCATCCGCGCCAGGCGACTGCGATTGATCTTGCCCAATTCCATTCTCATGACGCGGCGTTCATTCTGGGGGTCATTCTTGAGCCGCTCCTGCAAGATCGCCAGCAGTTCCCCGGCCGGCCTGCCATTGGCAAACACGAGATACACGTAGCCAAAACGTTTCTCGTATTCCGCATTGCCTTCCTTGAGCTGGGCCAACACCGTGGCCTCGGCACCGGCCACGCCGGACTGCTCCCGGCGCGAGGCCGCGTTATCGGGCCGCTCCCCGATCCTCGGGTGCCCGTCGAGCGCCTCGTCCAGATCGGAGTCGGTGAGCTCGGCCAGGATCAGGTCCGCCCGGTTGTACAGCGCCTCCTCATCGCGAAAGGGGCGCCCGGACGCCACCCGCACCGCCCATATCCGCGAGGTGCAACACTCGTAGAGCCAGTGGATCGCCTGGTTATCGGTGAGCTCGTTGAAGCTCTCGATTCCCCGCCAGTCAACGCGCCGCATGGAAATCCTCGTAACGCCCGAAGCGGGCAGCCGTGATGGGATTGGCGTCGGCCACCAGATCATCGAACCGGTAATTGGCGATCTTCGCGATCTCGATGAGAGCGAAGGAACGCTCGCTGGTTGTCGAATTCTCCATGCGGCTCCACCCGTTGCGCAGCACCCGTTCGTACCGCTCGGTCTCTCGTGCGCAGATCACCAGCGGGAAACCGAAATGCTCGCGATAGGCGCTGGCCAGGCTCACCACATTGTTCAGCTCACCCTCGTCGAGGGTCTGCAGGATGGTGTGGTCGACGGCTGCCATCTCCCCAGCTTCGTCCTCGGCACCCAGATCGGGGAACGATCTGATGAGTTCGAGCTGCTGCTCGTCGCTGCCGGTGAGCATCGCCTCCTGGAATGCGCTGCGCAGATCGTGTGCGTCGGCAAAAGGCCGCTGCTGGTAGGCGCGATCCACCACCCAGTGCACGTCCTGGACCAGGCTGCCGAACGTGTGGCGGAACTCGTCGAGGGTCATCTCATTGACCTGCGCGAGCCGAATGGCGCCTCCCCCAGCCACCGCCAGGCCACGGCTGCCGGTGTGGAAGAACAGCAGGTTCAAGACGATCGCGGTGATGGCGCCCATGGTGATGCCGGTGCTGAACGGGATCTGCAGTAGCCCCAGTACTGCCTGGTCGATTCCCGGGAGCGCGGGAACCGCGATACCGCGCCCGTGGTCCAGGACAGTTGACGGGCCCGAGGACTGGGAGAACTGCACGTACATCCCCATGGCCAGCGAAGTACTGGCGATGATCAGGTTGCGGTGGTCGTTGAAATCGACCTTTCCCAGCGTCTGGATGCCGACGACCGCCACCGTCGCGAACAAAGTCATCGCGGCCCCGCCTAGCACCGGAGCCGGAATCGACTCCACGATCTTGGCGGTCTTGGGCAGCACACCCAACACCATCATGATCACCCCGGCGGTCGCTACCACCCAACGACTCTTGACCCCGGTGAGGCGCACCAGCCCGACGTTCTCCGAGAACGCCGTGTACGGAAACGAGTTGAAGGTGCCGCCGATCATGGTGGCGATGCCGTCCGCGCGCACCGTGGCGGCGATATCCGCCCCGCGCACCCGCTTGCCGACGATCTCGGCGGTGGCGAAGACCGCGCCGGTGGATTCGACAGCGGTCACCATCAGCACCACGATCAGCGACACCACCGCAATAACGTCAAAGCGCGGGGCACCGAATGCGAACGGCGAGGTGAAGCCGATCCAGCCCGCCTCACCCACCCGCGTGAAATCGGTGTCACCGGCAAGCCAGGCGATGGCGGTACCGGCAACCAGACCCAGCAGCACCGCGATGGTGCTCCAGAAGCCCCGGAAGAACCTCTGCATCAGCACGATCAGCACGATGGTGCCCACCGCGTACATGAGCCAGCGCCCGTTTCCTGGATCATGCGCGGCGACCGGGCTGTGCGGGTTGCGGACGGCGTCACCGATGCCCACCGGCAGCAGCGACACCCCGATGATCGTGATGACCGAGCCGGTCACGATCGGCGGGAAGAAGCGGATGAGGCGGGCGAAGAACGGCGCGATGAGAAACGTGAAGGCGCCCGCCGCGATGACAGCGCCGTAGACGGTGAGCAGTCCCACCCTGCCGCCGCCGTGGTCGTTGGCGATCTTGATCACCGGAGCCAGGGTCGCGAAGGTGACCCCTTGGAGCAGCGGCAGCCGCACGCCGATCTTCCAGAACCCGACCGCCTGCAGGATCGAGGCAATACCGCAAGTGAACAGGTCTGCGGTGATCAACATGGTCAGCGCCTCGGCGTCCAGGTCGATGGCGCGCGCGATGAGCAGCGGCACCAGCACCGCGCCGGCATAGAACGCGATCACATGCTGGATGCCCAGAGTGACGAGTTTGCCCGCAGAGGGCACCTCGTCGACGGGATGGACTCTCCTCATCGCAGAACCTCCCTGCCTCGGTGCGCCCGCGCCTACTTGCCGACCGCCGAAGCGACGCTAGATCGACCGTGTTGCGGCCAGGTTGCCGGGTGTCTATATCTTCCCGGCGGGTCACCACGCTACGTCTCCGCGATCACGTCCAATTGTCCTGCGGCAGCGACTATCACCGACTCCAAGCGGTCGTGGTGGGTGGCTGCGACGGCCAGCAGAGCCTCGGTATCGCGCCTTGCCACCGCTGTGATCATCGCCTCATGATCGGCGTGTAGCTGCAGCTGATCCGACGCGGAAACCGTCCGCATCACCTGGAACGGTTCGGTCAGATTCCAGGTGGCCTCGAACATGTGCAAGAGGCGGTGCATGCCGCAGGGAATCACCAGTGCGCGGTGAAAACGACGGGAATGTAGGTGAAATGCCCGCGCATCGCCTTCAATGGTTGCCTGTTGCAGCAGCTCATGTTCGGCCAGCGCGCGATCCAGATCCTCGGGCGTTGCAAGCGCCACCGCCTGTGCGAGCGCGGCACGCTCGAGAACGCCTCGGGTGAAGTAGATCTCGCGAAGCTCCGGCAGCGTGAGCTGAGCCACGCGGTAGCCCCCATTGGCCCGATGGTTGACAAGCCCTTCGGCGACAAGGGTCTTGAGTGCTTCCCGGACCGGGATGGGGCTGATTTGGTAGGTGTCGGCTACCTCGCTGATGGGAATCATGGAACCTGGCGGCGCGGCACCATCAAGGATGGCCCGCCGCAACCCGTCGAGCACGCTCGTCTGGTCATGCCCGGACCGGTTGGCGCGCAGCTCGTTGATCAGCCTCCGGTAGCGGAACGTACGTGACATTCGCCCTCCATCGCCGTCTGCCGAACCTCGATCTTGTCAGCGGTCGTGCCCGGCTGCCATCGCTGGCGACACAGAGTTAACGCGAACGTTTCATGACGCGGCGGCCACGACAACGCCACACCCCACGTGCGTCGCGGCCGACGTACCCTGTCGGCCATGCGCATACGCGTCATCAATCCCAACACCACCGAGGCCATGACGAAGGCCATCGAAGCGGTGGCGCGATCAGCGGCCTGGCCGGGAACCAGCATCAGCGCGGTCAACCCGGAGATGGGGCCGGTCTCGATAGAGAGCCACTATGACGAGGCGTTGAGTGTGCCCGGTGTGCTGGCCGAAATCCGCCGCGCGGAATCCGAAGGTGCCGAAGGGTACGTGCTGGCCTGCTTCGGAGATCCCGGGCTTGATGCCGCCCGGGAACTGGCGGCCGGTCCGGTGGTCGGCATCGCCGAGGCCGCCATGCACATGGCCAGCCACCTCGGCAGGGGGTTCAGCGTGGTCACCACGTTGGAACGCACCACCGGCCGCGCGTGGGACCTGGCCGAACGCTACGGGATGTCCCGCTTCTGCCGGGGCGTGCACGGTTGCGATATCGCGGTACTGGACCTGGAAACGAACCCCAAGACCAAGGACATTCTCGTCGAGCACTGCCGATGCGCGGCGCGCGATGACGGCAGCGATGTGATTGTGCTGGGTTGTGCGGGAATGGCCGGGCTGTGCCGGGACATCTCCGCCGAGATCGGACTACCGGTGATCGATGGTGTGGCAGCCGCGGTGAACCTGGTGCAGTCGCTGGTATCCATGGGCCTGCGCAAGTCAGGACGGGGCGAGTTCGCCCCACCGCCAATCAAACCCTATGCCGGACTGATGGACTCGTTCGGTTCGGTATCCGCGGGGTGAACCCGGCGCCAATGTTCGGCGATGTCGATGCGTTTGGCGATCCACACCCCCTCATGAGCCTGCACATGATCGAGGAACCGCTCCAGCGCGACTGTCCTCGCCGGCCGACCCACCAGCCGGCAGTGCAGGCCTACCGATAGCATCTTCGGACTGCCCGCCTCCCCTTCGGCGTACAGGCAGTCGAAGGCATCACGCAGATGCGTGAAAAATTGTTCCCCGCTAGGGAATCCGGCCGGTGAGGCGAAACGCATGTCGTTCGTGTCGAGGGTGTAGGGCACCACCAAGTGTTCGACCCTAGCGCCGTGCGCAGGTACCCGCACCCAGTACGGCAGGTCATCGGCATAAGAGTCGGAATCGTAAGCGAATCCCCCGTGCTCGACCACCAGTTGCCGGGTCTGTGGGGAGTCACGGCCGGTGTACCAACCCAACGGGGCGGCTCCGGTGAGATCACGCAGAATCTGGATCGCCTGCGCCATGTGCTCACGCTCGATATCCGGGGACACCAGCTGGTAGGACTGCCACCGCAGCCCATGGCACGCAATTTCGTGCCCGAGCTCGCCAAACGCCGCCACCGCCTCCGCGTTACCTTGCAACGCCCGCGCCACGGCGAAGATCGTCAGCGGTAGGCCCCGGCGCTCGAAAACCCGCAGCACCCGCCAGAGCCCGGCGCGTGAACCGTATTCGTACAGCGATTCCATGCTCATGTGCCGGTTCGGGAACGGTTCGGCCGGGACCATCTCCGACAGAAATGTCTCCGAGGCCGCCGATCCATCCAGGACGTTGTTCTCGGCGCCCTCTTCATAATTGAGCACGAACTGCACCGCGATGCGGGCCTCACCGGGCCACCGCGGGTGCGGTGGCGTGCGCCCGTAACCCACCATATCGCGGGGTGTCGCCTGTCCAGTCTCGTTATGAGCCATCGTGGGCACGATAGTAGGCCGCCCGATTTGCCGCATCGAATCACGTTCCGGTGGAGCAATTCTGGCCTGGGAAAATATTGTTTCTGCGCAACACGATGGCAACACCGACCACTTAACTTCGGGTCACCAGCTTTTCTGGCTGGTCGACCATTCGCAGGAGGTTACGTGACCGGCGTACTCACGGCTGACGCCAGCGCTCCCGCCAGCGGGCACAGCGCCGCCGGCGACAGCGTGATCAAACCCGGGTACGACCCGGCGTTGACCAACGGCGATCTGGCCCCGCTGCGGGCGCAGAGCTGGACCAGCTACAACTTCTTCGCGTTCTGGATGTCCGATGTCCACAGTGTCGGCGGCTACGTCTTCGCGGGAAGTCTTTTCGCGCTGGGAATCTCAGCCTGGCAGGTGCTACTGGCACTGACGATCGGCATCGTGGCGGTGTACTGGCTGTGCAATCTGGTGTCACGACCTTCCCAGCAGGCCGGCGTGCCGTACCCGGTGACCGCCCGCATCGCGTTCGGAGTGCGGGGCGCCAATCTTCCCGCTGTGATCCGGGGCCTCATCGCCGTCGCCTGGTACGGCATCCAAACCTATTTGGCTTCCACGGCATTCGTACTCCTGGCGGTGAAGTTCGAGCCTTCCCTGGGTCGTTACGGCAATGCCGGCGAGTACGGCTTTCTCGGGTTATCGCTCCTCGGCTGGGGCGGCTTCCTGCTGATGTGGGTGCTGCAGGCCGCCGTCTTCTGGAACGGCATGGAGGCGATTCGTAAGTTCATCGACTTCTGTGGGCCCGCGGTGTACGCGGTGATGCTGGCATTGGCGCTCTATCTCGTCGTCGCGGCCGGCTGGGAGAACGTGCATTTCGGCCTGGCGTCGGGTCCGCCGAAAACCGGGCTCGCCGCGGTGGCGACTGTGTTGAGCGCAATCGCGCTGGTGGTGTCGTACTTCTCGGGGCCCATGCTCAACTTCGGCGACTTCTCGCGGTACGGGCGCAGCTTCGAAGAGGTCAAGCGCGGCAACTTCCTGGGATTGCCGTTAAACTTTCTGTTCTTCGCGGTTTTGGCGGTGTGCACGGTGTCGGCAGGGGCGACGGTCATCGGCCGCGGCGAGGACGGCGCCATCATCACCGACCCGGTGCTGATCGTGGACAAGATCGACAACACCACCGCGGCAGTGCTGGGTGTTCTCACCTTCGCGATCGCCACCATCGGCATCAACATCGTGGCCAACTTCGTCTCGCCCGCTTTCGATTTCTCCAACCTGTCCCCCACACGGATCAGCTGGCGGGCCGGCGGCATGATCGCGGCGGTCGGCTCGATCCTGATCACCCCCTGGAATCTCTACAACAACCCGGACACCATCCACTACACGCTGGACACCCTGGGCGCGGTGATCGGCCCGCTCTTCGGAATCCTCATCGCCGACTTCTATATCGTGCGCAACCGCACCATCGAGGTCGACGACCTCTTCACCCTGTCCCCGGCGGGCGCGTACTACTACCGCGGCGGGGTCAACCCAGTGGCGGTGGCCGCGACTGTCGTCGGGGCGCTCACAGCTATCGCGATGGTGGTCTGGGGCAGCGCATACCTGGCGAGCTTCACCTGGTTCGTGGGTGCCGGAATCGGCTTCGGCATCTACCTGCTGGGCATGCGCTACGTCCCGGCACACGTGACCTATGGCCGGTAGTCCTGGTCGGCGCCGTCGCCGAGGTGATCACACGGCACCTCGATCACATCGGAGCGTGTGCTCAGGTACGGCCCGGCCCCCCGGTCACCTACCAGTGCGCCCAGCACGGCGCCGAAATGTTCCGAACCGATGTACACCGGATGCCCGGGACGACCCGCGAATGTCGCACGGGCCAGTGCCGAGCGCCGGTGCTCACTTGCGCGCAGCACCGCACGTACCGCCTCCGGTCCGACGGACGGCAGGTCGACCAGATGGATAAGGACTCCCGCCACATCCGTTCTCGAGCGCAGCAGTTCCAGCACCGATCGCACCGATTCGGACGCACCGTCGCGCCACCGAGGAACCTCAATACCCCGTGCAGGAAAAGGCATGTCGGCGTGCGCGGCACCCTGCGTCACGTAGATCTCGTCGCAGCCCCCACGGTCCAGCGCCTTCACCGCGAGCGCGAGCCAGCGCCCTTCCTCGGCAAGGATCTTCGGCATGCCGTAGCGGGTGCCCGCTCCTGCCGCGAGTACCGCGCCGGCAACGACATCCGCCGTGGCATCGGGCGCGGCGAAGCTCATAGTCCTATCGAACCTCATGACCGCCGTCCGCGTAATACGCACTGCATCCCGCGTTCACATTCGTTAAACAGACCGTCGTTACGGTCGCGCCCATGACGGCCGCGATCGAGGTACCCGCCAGCGAGATGGTGCGTTTGGCGAACAAGCCGCCCTGGTACCGGTCGCTGTTCGTCCAGCTGCTGGCCGCCATCGTCGCGGGTGTGCTCATCGGCTGGCAGTGGCCCGGGGTCGGTGCCGACCTGCGCCCGTTAGCGGATGGCTTCATCAAGCTGATCAAGATGCTCATCGCGCCGATCATCTTCTGCACGGTCGTCCTCGGCATCGCGCACGTCGGGGATCTCAAGTCCGTCGGACGGATCGGCGTCAAGGCGCTCATCTACTTCGAGGCGGTCACCACCTTCGCGCTGCTGTTCGGTCTGCTGGTGGGAAATCTTGCCAAGCCGGGGGCAGGGTTCCACATCGACGCCGGGACGCTGGCGACAGGTGCCGATGCCATCGCCAAGAAGACCAACAATGGCGAACTGCCACACACCGTCGAGTTCCTGCTCGGCATCATCCCCTCGTCCATTGTCTCGGCCTTCGCCGAGAACGCCTTGTTGCAAGTGCTGTTCTTCGCCGTACTTTTCGGCTTGGCGCTGGCCAAGTTCGGCGAATCGGGACCACCGGTAGTGCTGGAATTCATCGAGCACCTCAGTCACATCTTCTTCACCATCATCGGGTGGATCATGCGGCTGGCACCGCTCGGGGCGCTCGGGGCCATGGCCTACATCGTGGGCCAATACGGGATCGGCTCGCTGGGAAGTTACGGCAAGCTCATCGCCGCGTGCTACGTGGCCGCGTTGCTGTTCATCGGGGTTCTGGCGGTGATCGCGCGGCTCTTCGCGGGAGTGAACCTGTCGAAGTTCGTCGTCTACATCAAGGACGAGCTCTTCCTGGCCCTCGGCACGGCCTCCACCGAGGTGGTGTTGCCGCGCATCATGACCAAGCTGAATCACGCGGGGTGTTCCAAGACGACTACAGGACTGGTCATTCCCACCGGGTACTCCTTCAATCTCGACGGAGCCACCCTGTACCTGTCGATCTGCGTGCTGTTTCTCGCGCAGGCGCTGGGCGTCGACCTCAGCATCGGCGAGCAGATCACCGCCGTGCTGGTGCTCATGCTGACCTCCAAGGGCATGGCAGGCGTGCCGGGTTCATCGTTCCTGGCGCTCTCGGCGACCGTGGCGGCGATAGGCCACGGGGCCATCCCGGTGGCCGCCGTCGCCCTGCTGCTGGGCGCCGACCGGATCATGGACTCGATGCGGGTCTCGGTGAATCTGCTGGGCAACTGCGTGGCGACGCTGGTGGTCGCCAACTGGGAAGGCCAACTCGACAAGGACCGCATGCGCGCGGTTCTCGCCGGTGAACAGGTCGCCGACGAGCCCGAGGAGGAATCCCCAGCTGCACACGCCTGAGCGCCGCCGCAGCGAGTCTGCGAGCATGGGACCCGTGTCAGCGGCTTCTACGTCCCACCCGCCAGAGGCCGATGGTCCCGACTGGCTGGCTCCTATCGCAGAGCTGGTGGCCGGTCTCGACGCCGAGCTGGCCTCTGCGTACCCCGATGGCCGCGGCGAACCGCAACCAATCCACACCGCGTACGTCAGCGCGGCGCTGGCCGACGTCCAGACCCCCGAACAGTGGGGTGCCGCAGCACTCGAGCTCGCCGGGCGCCATGAGCAAGCGCTCGCGGCCCTCGATACACAGGGAGTCCTCCCCCGCGTCCGGGAGAGGCTTGCCGCCGACCCGATTCAGGACCTGCGGCTCGATTTCGAGGACGGCTACGGCTGGCGCGCGGACAGCACCGAGGACGCAGACGCACGCACGGCAGGACGCACCTTGCGCTCACTGTCGATCGCGGCGAATCCTCCTGCCGTACTGGGTATCCGGATCAAGGGCCTGACCTCCCAACACCTGCGGCGCAGCGTGCGCACATTGGAACTGGTGCTGGACGGCGCGTCGGGGGTGCCGCGCGGATTCGTCACCACCATCCCGAAATTTCGCGCGCTGGCTCAGGTCGAGGCGGCCCTGCGTCTGTTCGACGAACTCGAGCGGGTACACGGATTACCCCATGGTTCACTGCGTTTCGAGCTTCAGATCGAAAGCCCGCAAGCAGTGCTAGGCGCCGACGGCACCGCCACCCTGGCTCAGGCCATCCACCTTGGGCAGGGGCGCCTCACCGCATTGCATTACGGAACCTATGACTACAGCGCCGCCTGCGGGATCGCCGCCGAACACCAGTCGCTGGAACATCCCGTGGCCGATCACGCCAAGGCGGTGATGCTGGCCGCCGCAGCCCAGACCGGTGTCTGGGTGTGCGACGGCTCCACCCAGGTGATCCCGGAAGGCACCCCCGAACAGCAGGCCGCCGCGATCACCAGACACCACCGGCTGGTCACCCGCGCCCTCGAACGCGGCTACTGGCAAGGCTGGGACATGCATCCCGGGCACTTGATCACCCGGTGGCTGGCCACCTACGCATTCCACCAGCGGGCGCTGGCCACCGCCGGGCCCCGCATCGATGCCTACCTGCGGCGCCAGGGCGGCGCGATCGTCGACGAACCGGCGACGGCGCAGGCGCTGGCCGCCGGAATACTGCGCGGCTTGGACTGCGGCGCCTACTCCCCCGACGAGGTCGCCGCCGTCGCCCCCGGATGCGACCGCGCGGTACTGGACCAACTCGTGCAACGCACCACAACAGGAGATACCGACCAGCAATGACCAGCAATACACCCGCAGGGCTGCCCGATTTCACGATGCTGCCCGACTTGGCGCTGCGATCCCTGGGCGGAGCGGTGATCTGGGCCAACGACGACCTCTTCGCCGAGAAGGAGAACCTGATCAAGCCCGGCCCCGCGGACTACCGGCCCGCGACCTTCGGGCACAAGGGACAGGTGTACGACGGATGGGAGACCCGGCGCCGGCGCGACCCCGCGGGCGAGCCCGGCCACGACGCCGCCATCGTCCGGCTGGGCGTCCCCGGTGTGATCGCGGGCATCGTCGTCGACACCGCGTGGTTCAAGGGCAACTACCCGCCGGAGATATCGGTCGATGCCGCCGAGATCGAGGGGTACCCGCCTGCGGACGATGTCGCGCGGAATACCGACTGGCACAGCATTATCGGGCGTACGAAGGTCTACGGCGACACCCGCAACGTGTTCGATGTTGACTCGACGCAGCGGTGGACACACGTGCGGTTGACGATGCACCCGGACGGCGGTGTCGCACGGTTGCGGGTGCACGGTCACGGCCGGCCCGACCCGCGATTCCTCGACGCCGGCCAGTTCGACCTGGCCGCCATCGAGAACGGCGGGCTGGTGACCGATTGCTCCAACCGGTTCTACAGCTCACCGCAGAATCTGCTGTTCCCCGGTGTCGCGCGGGTGATGGGCGACGGCTGGGAGACCGCCCGCCGCCGCGACGGGGCCAACGACTGGGTGCAGGTGCGGCTCGCCGGTGAAGGAGTACTGCGCCTGGCTGAGATCGACACCTCGTATTTCGTGGGCAACAGCCCCGGCGCCGCGGGGCTGCAGGGCTTGAGCGCCCAGGGCGACTGGGTCCCGCTGCTGCCGCGCACCCCGCTACAGCCCGACACCCGGCACCGTTTTCTGCTGGATGGTCAGCAGCCCGTCACCGACGTCCGCCTGGACATCTACCCCGACGGTGGGCTGGCCCGCTTACGCCTCTTCGGTGACCTCACAGCGGCAGGGCGGGCCTCCCTCCAACACGGCTGACCGGTCCGCGCTTCGTGCGTCTCCCGGGTAGCGCCAATAGACTCCTTCGACGTGACCGAACGAGAGAAGACGGATTCCGCACCCACCAAGGACGCGGGGGCCGCCCTCGACGTGGAGGGCTCCGGTGTCCAACCCCCTGTCTCCGACCGGATACGCAGGGCTTTCTGGTGGTTAGAACGCCTCGCACCGGCCATCGGATCCCGGTGGGCGGTCGAGCTGTGGTGCACCCCGCCGGTCATCGAATCGAGTCTGCGCATGCCGCCCGGTGTGCCCCCCGGCGAGCCGCTGGAGGCTCACTGGGACGGGCACCGGATTGCGGGTGAGTCATGGGGCGAAGGGCCGACGGTCTACCTGGTCCACGGCTGGGGCGGGCAGCGCACGCACCTCGGGATCTTCATCAAGCCGCTGCTGCAGGCCGGTTACCGCGTCATCGCCTTCGACCTGCCCAGCCATAGCGAGTCCGCTGGGGGCGCGCTGGCACCCGGGCGCACCACGCTCATCGAGTGCGCGCACGCGGTGGCGGCCGTCATCAAGGAGCACGGGCCCGCCCACGCGGTGGTAGCCCACTCCCTGGGGGCCAACGCGACCACCTTCGCAGCCTCCTATGGCGCATCGGTGGGCCGCCTGGTGTACCTGGCACCAATGGGCGATTTCCCCCTCTACCTGGACCTGTTCGCCGCACGCCATGGCTTCGGCAAGCGGATACGCGCCGGACTGCAGCGACAGCTCGAGCGCCGCATCGAGATGACGCTGCCCGAAACCGAGTTGGTGCGCGTCGCTGCGACCGCCGGGCATCCTCCGCTACTGCTGATCCACGACCCCGACGACCCGGACACGCCGTACGCGTCAAGCGAACGTCTGGCGCAGTCATGGCCCGGAGCACGTTTCATCGCGACAAAGGGACTCGGGCGCCTGGCGCACTTCCGAATCCTGCGGCATCGTCCGGCGATCAACGCCGGTCTCGAATTCATCGGTCCCGCTGCCGAACTGCAGCCAGCTGACGCCTAGAGCATCCCGAGTAGCTCCATATCGGTGACGTACTTGACGATGTTCGGCGCCCCGACCTGAGGAATGTCTCTCTCGGAGCCAATCTTGGCTTCCTGCACCGCAGCACGGAACCGATCGGCTGGGGCGAATGAACCCGCAGTCGGCACGATGGGCTTGACCCGCTCGGGATCTTGCACCAGCGTCAGATACATCTGCAGTACGGAGTTTCGCCGGTGCTTCTCGGGCAGCGCTTGCAATCCTGTCCCGAACCGCTGCAACCAGTCCTGGAAATCGTCGACGCGCTCGATGGGGTACCCAGCCTCGATCAGCCAGTCGACGTACTCGTCGAGACCGATGCCGTCATCGTGCGGGTTCATCACGTGATAGGTCTGGAACCCGTCAACCACTTGAACACCCAAGGTGGTGATGGCCTCGGCGACGAATTCCACGGGCAGCCCGTCGAAGTGCGCACGCCTCCGATTGCCGTCGGCGTCAAGGCGATAGAACGACTTGGGTGCCAGACCGGTGGTCACAATGCTCAGGATCATCTTGCTGAACACATCCGAGGCGTTCAGCTGACCCGCGTAGGTGGTATCGGCCAGGATCATGTCGCAGCGGAAGACACCGATCGGCAGCCCGCACAGATCATGGGCCTCTCGCAGCAGCACCTCTCCGGCCCACTTGCTGCTGCCATAGCCGTTGGCGTACGTGTCCTTGATGGCACGCGTGGCGCAGATGTCACGGATATCGGCGTCCTCGGTGAAGGCCACCCGTTTGACCGGGTCACCCACATTGGCCGTCGAGACGAACGTGAACATCTTCAGCTTCGCGGTGAGGGCCAGCCGGATCAGCTCCGCGGTGCCCGCCACATTCGGCCCGAACAACTCGCCGTAGGACAGCGCGCCGCTCACAACGGCTGCCGAATCGACGATCACGTCAACGGTATCGGCCAACCGCTGCCAGGTCTCCGTGGTCACACCGAGGTCTGTTTCACCCTTGTCACCGGCGATAACCTCCAAATGGTCCTCGGCCAGTTCGTGGAAGTGCCGCAACAGTTCCGGGTCGCCGCTGTCGAAGATCTGTTCCAGCCTGCGCCGGGCCTCGTCGTCCGACGAGGCCCGTACCAAGCAGATCAGCTTGCCGTCGAGCAGTTCGAGCTTTTCAAGCCATTGCAGCACCAGGTACCGCCCGAGGAAGCCGGTCGCTCCGGTCAGCAACACGGTGCGTGCTTCCCCGCTGGGCTTCGGCAGTGTTGTTGCGACGCTGAGTGTTTCCGTATCGATGAACTTATCCAGCGTCAGGTCGGCGGCCCGTACCTCTGCGACCTCGGAACCGTGCACGGCCACATAGCGCGGGTCGCTGGCATGCTTGTCCAGCTGTCCGCTCAGGCTGCTCACGGTGGGGGTGTCGAAGAGCGCGCGCACGGTCAGATGCGTGTTCATCGATTTGTTGATGGCGGCGATCAGGCGCATGGCCGACAGGGAGTCGCCGCCCAGATCGAAGAACGAGTCGTCGACGCCGACGCGCTCCAGGCCGAGCACATCCGCGTAGAGACCGGCCAGGGCTTCCTCGACCGGATTGGACGGCGCGCGGTACTGAGTTTCCTGATACTGCGGCTCCGGCAAGGCACGGGTATCAAGCTTGCCGTTGACCGTCAACGGCAAAGCGTCGATGACCACCACCGCCGCGGGCACCATGTAGGCCGGTATCCGCTCGGCCAGCGCCGCGCGCGCCTGGGCCGGCTCGATGGTCCCCGTGACGTAGCCGACCAGCCGCTTATCGCCCGGACGATCCTCACGCACAATCACGACCGCCTGCTCGACACCCTCGAGATCGGCTAGCGCGGTTTGGATTTCGCCGAGTTCGATGCGGTAGCCGCGAATCTTCACCTGATCATCGGCGCGGCCCATGTAGTGCAAGTTTCCGTCCGCACCCCACCGCACCAAATCCCCTGTGCGATACATACGGAGCCCTTCGTGACCCGGATCGACGAATGGGCATGCCACAAACCGCGATGCCGTCAGCCCTGCTCGGTGCAGATAACCGGCCCCGAGCCCGTGGCCCGCGATATACAGCTCGCCGACTACGCCCACCGGAACCCGTCGCATCCAGGTGTCCAGCACGAACAGCGCCGCCCCTGCCACCGGAACACCTATCGCGGGTGTTCCCGAACCAGCGGCCAGCGGGGGGCTCACCGTCACACAGAGGGTGGACTCGGTGGGACCGTAGGCGTTGACCATCACCCGTCCCGGCGCCCAGCGGTCCACCATCTCCGCCGAGCATGCCTCAGCAGCCACCACCAGGGCCATGCCCTCCAGCGCCTCCGGCGACAGCGCGGCCGCCGCAGAAGGTGTCTGATGCAAAGCGGTGACTCCCTCGGAGACGAGGAACGCCTGGAAGTCTTCCGGGACCAACGATTCGGGCACCACCACGAGGCTGCCGCCGTGCAGCAGCGGGCCCCAGATCTCTTCCACCGAGGCATCAAAGGCATACGAGTACCACTGGGACCACACCTGCCCTGGCCCCGAGGGCACTCCGAGGTGCTCATACCCCAGCACCTGCGTCACGTTGTGGTGAGTTGTCGCCACGCCCTTGGGAACACCAGTGGTGCCCGAGGTGTACACGATGTGCGCGATATCGTCGGCGGCCGGCCCCGCCAAGGCGGTGCCGGGCTGGGTGCTCACCCCGGGATCGCTGATATCGAGGATCGGCAATGTGTACCCGTCCAGCCGCGAACGCAGCGCCGCGCTCGCGATGGCGGCGATCGGGCCCGCATCGGTGATCATGAATTCGATGCGCGAGTCGGGCACCGCCGGAGCGATCGGTAGGTATGCCGCACCGCTCTTGAGCACCGCCAGAATCGCGACGATCGCCTCACCACGGCGTTCCGACAGTAACGCCACGCACTGACCCGGTCCGGCGCCGTGCTCAACGAGCAGGTGCGCCAGACGATTCGATTCCTCATCGAGTTCGCGGTAGGTCCACGACCGCTGCCCGCATCTGATCGCGATCGCCGCTGGATTGCGAACCACCTGCGCTGCGAACAGTTCTGGTATCGACGTCGGTGTCACCGGCGCCGAGAGCACCGCGCGGTTGCCCAGTTCATCCAGCCGGGCACTCTCGGCGGTGTCGAGCACATCTACCGCCGACAAGCGCTGCGAAGGGTTGGCCGCAACCGCCTCGAGTACCCGCTGCAGCCGCCCGATCAGCGACTCGACACTCACGAGATCGAATACATCGGTGCGGAACTCGACTGCACCCCCGAGACCGGCAGGCTCCCCGGCCTGGGTGAAGCGCTCGCCCAGGGAGAACGTGAGGTCCATGCGGGCGGTATTGGTGTGCACCGGTATCTGGGTGATCCGCAGATCGCCCAGACCTAGTCCGTCGGCATCCTGTCCGGGAAGGTTCTGCCAGGTCAATCCGACCTGAACCAGGGGGTGGCTGCTCCGAGACCGGATGGGGTTGAGCCTTTCCACCAACACCTCGAAGGGCACATCCTGGTGTTCGAGCGCTTCCAGGCTGCGGGTCCGGACCTGCGCCAGCAGGTCCGCGAAGGTGGGATCGCCACCGACGTCGACGCGCAACACCAGGGTGTTGACGAAGAAACCCACCAACTCGTCGAGGGCGGGCTCGTCGCGGCCGGCAACCGCGAACCCCACCGCCACATCGGAAGTGGCACTGATCTTCGAGAGCAGCACGGCCAGCGCCGCCTGGATCACCATGAAGCTGGTGGCCCCGTGTTCACGTGCCAGCGCGCGCACGGCGTGTTGCAGCTGCTCCGGCCACTCCAGATCCACACTGGCGCCGCGGTAGTCCGCGACCGCCGGGTAAGGCCGGTCGGTGGGTAGTGCGAGATGTTCGGGCATCCCGGCCAGCGCATCATGCCAATAGGCAACCTGGGTCGCAATGGCGCTCTCGCTGTCTTCGAGGTCGCCCAGCTGATCACGTTGCCACAGTGTGTAATCGGCATACTGCACCGGCAGCGGCGCCCACTCGGGGGCTTGCCCCCCGCACCGGCTGGCATAGGCCACCGTCAGGTCACGCATGAGTGGGGCCACCGACCAGCCGTCGGCGGCGATGTGATGCACCGTGGCCACGAGGATGTGCTCGTCATCGGCCACCGTGAACAGCTTTGCGTGCAGGGGAATCTCTGCCGCGAGGTCGAACGTATAGCGCGCCGCGGCGCCGATCTCTTCATCCAGCTGCGCGGGCGACCATGCGGTGGCATCGACCACCTCCCAGCCGAATTCCGCGCTGTCGGGTGCGAACACCAGCTGGTACGGCACACCTTCCTCATCGCGGAACACGGTGCGTAGCGACTCGTGGCGGCTCACCACATCGGACAATGCCGCGCCCAATGCGTCCAGGTCGAGCTGCCCGTTCAGCCGCAGCGCGACCGTCATGTTGTATACCGGTGAGGCACCGTGCAATTGGTCCAGGAACCACAGCCGCCGCTGCGAGAACGACAGCGGAATCACATCAGGCCGTGCGGCGGGCACCAATGGTGCGCGCCCGCCCGAATCTGTTCGCAGGCCCGGGGCCAACTGGGCGATCGTGGGGGTGTCGAAGAGGGCGCGCACGGTCAGATGCGTAGTCATCGACTTGTTGACGGCCGCGATCAAGCGCATGGCCGACAGGGAGTCGCCACCCAGATCGAAGAACGAGTCGTCGACGCCCACACGTTTCAGACCGAGCACGTGTGCGTAGATATCGGCCAGGATTTCCTCGACCGCGTTCGACGGTGCACGGTACTGCGTTTCCTGATACTGCGGCACCGGCAAGGCACGGGTGTCGAGCTTTCCGTTGACCGTCAACGGCAGGGCGTCCACTACCACGACCGCGGCCGGCACCATGTAGGGCGGTAACCGCTCGCCCAGCGTCACCCGCGCCGCCGCGGTGTCGACTCCCCCCGCCAGCTCCGCTTCGGGCGACTGCGTGACGTAGCCGACCAGCCGCTTATCGCCTGGTCGGTCCTCACGCACGATCACCACCGCCTGCTCGACCCCGACCACGTCGGCAAGGGCGGCCTGGATCTCACCGAGCTCGATGCGATACCCACGAATCTTGACCTGCTCATCGGCGCGGCCCAAATACTGCAAGTTTCCGTCCGCACGCCAGCGCACCAAATCCCCTGTGCGATACATACGCTCGCCCGCGGCACCAAATGGGCAGGCGACAAACCGCGACGCGGTCAACGAGGACCGGCTCACATATCCGAGCCCCAGCCCGAGCCCCGCCACATACAGCTCACCGACCACACCGACCGGCACCGGCCGCAGCCAGGCATCGAGCACAAACAGCGCAGCCCCCGGCACCGGCCCACCGATCGTCGGCGTCCCCGAGCCCGCGGCCAACGGCTTACTGACTGTCACGCACATCGTGGTCTCAGTGGGCCCATAGGCGTTCGTCATCACCCGCCCTGGCGCCCAACGGTCCACCAGCTCCGCCGAACATGCCTCGGCCGCCACCACCAGCGCCACCGAATCCAGCGCCGCTACCGACAGTGCCGATACGGCCGACGGCGTCTGGTGCAGCACGGTGACATGTTCGTCAATCAGCAAGGCCTGGAACTCATCCGGACCGATCGACTCCGGGATCACGAGCAGCCGCGAACCGTGGAACAGCGCACCCCAGATCTCTTCCACCGACGCGTCAAAGGCAAACGAATACCACTGCGACCACACCTGTCCCGGCCCCGAGGGCAAACCGACATGCAACGACTCCAACAACTGGGTCACATTGTGGTGAGTTGTCGCCACTCCCTTGGGAACACCAGTGGTGCCCGACGTATAGATGATGTGCGCAACATCGTCAGGGGCGGGTAGCGCTAGCGATGCTTCGGTCTGCGCAGCGATCGCCGGGTCGTCGATATCGACAACCACGACATCATGTGCCCCGAACCGACCGGCCAACGTCGCGGTGGTGATCACCGCCACCGGTTTCGCGTCACCGACCACGAAATCGATCCGGGCATCGGGCACCGCGGGGTCGATCGGCACGTACGCCGCCCCGGTCTTGAGTACCGCCAAGATCGCGATAATCCCCTCCGCGGACCGCCCGAACATCACCGCCACACAGTGGCCCGGTCCTGCGCCCAAACCAATCAGACAGTGCGCCAGACGATTCGAATCACGTTCCACCGCAGCATAGGTCCACGACCGGCCCCGGCAACTCAGCGCCACCGCATCCGCGGTCCGTGCCACCTGCGCCGAAAACAGTTCCGGAATCGACGCTCCCATCGCCTGCTGATCCAGCACCGCGCGGTTACCCATCGCATCCAGAAGCACACGCTCATCGGCAGCCAGGACATCCACCGAGGACAACCGCCGCAACGGGTCGGCCACCATCGCGGCCAGCACGAGCTCCAACCGGCCGGCCAACACCACAGCGCTTTCCGAATCGAACACATCGGTGTCGTATTCGATGTTCAGCACCAATTCATGACCCGGTGTCACCTGTAGTGCCAGCGGATAGTGGGTGGCTTCCCGGCTGGAGAAGCCCGCGATCGCCAATTCTCCTGTGCCCATGACCGTCCCGAAGGCCGCCGGGTCGATCGGGTAGTTCTCGTACACGAACAGGGTGTCGAAGAGCTGGTCCTGCCCGGTGACTCGGTGAATCTCGGGAAGCGCTACGTGTTGGTGATCCAGTGTCCGGTTCGAGACGCTCTGCAGCTGCTCCAACAATTCGCCGGCGGTGGTCGTCGCGGTGATACGCGCGCGCACCGGCACCGTGTTGATCAACAGGCCCACCATCGATTCCGCCCCTGCGACCTCAGCGGGACGGCCCGAGACCGCAGCGCCGAAGGCCACATCATGCTGGCCTGTCAACCAGACCAGTAGCTGCGCCCAGCCCGCCTGCAGGACGGTGTTGACGGTGGTGTGGTGGGTGCGGGCAAGTTCGGTCAGCGCCCGCGTGGCCTGCCCGGAAAGTCGAAGCGATTGTGTCTGGCGCCGCCCCGATCCCAGCTTGTGCGACGAGCCCACCAACGCGGGCGTCTCGAACCCCGCCAGCACATCCTGCCAAGCAGCAAGAGCCGCATCACGATCCTGATCGGCGAGCCACGTCACAAACCTGCGGTACGGCACGGCCGGCGGCAGGCCGTGCCCGCCATAACTCGCGAAGATCTCTTGCAACAGGATGGGCAACGACCAACCGTCGAGGACGCAGTGGTGACTGGTGAGGACAAGGCGGTGTTGGTCGCGACCGACTCCGATAAGCCCCACCCGGAACAGCGGCGGATTGGTCAAGTCGCATACCGCCGCGCGCTCGGCAGCACACAGCTGTGCGATCTGGTCTTCGATATCGATACCCGTGAATTCGAGGTACTGCCAAGGGGTTACCGGGTCGCAGGGAATGCTCTGCACCGGCGGATCGAACTGCTGATGGAAGCGGGCGGCCAGGTTGGGGTGCCGAGCCACGACCGTATGCACCGCATCGCGCAGTCTGGGCGCATCCAGCGTGCCCGAGAGAGTGAGGTCCAGCTGCACCGCGTACACGTCGTCACTGCTGGCGTGGGCGGTGGCATGGAACAGCAGCCCCTGCTGCAGCGGGGTCAGCGGCAGCACATCGGCAACCCGGTGCAACCGCTCCAGCTCGTCGATCTGCTGCTGGGTGAGTTGTGCGGGCACGATATCCGACGGAGTCAATCCCCCGCCGCCGCCACGCACATGCGCACAGATGCCTGTCAGTGCCTCAATCCACAGCTGGCTCAGCCGAGTGATCTGCCCATCGTCCATCGAGGGCGCCCAGGTCCAATTGGCCTGCAGGGAGGGACCTGTGCCGGCACTTGATTCCAGGACGCCCGCATTCAGCGTCACGGTGTGGGCCAGCGCCAGCGGCACCGCGGCGGCCACCGCGGCCGCCGACAGGGCGTCGGGGCTCGGCAGCCACAAGCCGCCGACCTGATCACCGACGCCGCCCAGCCGTCCCAGATAGTTGAATCCGATAACTGGCTGCGCCCCAGCGAGATCCACCTCGGGATTCGCATAGCGCAACAAGCCGTACGTTATTCCATCGGGCAGCGCGCGGAGCTGTTCCTTTGCCTCCTTGATCACCGCGCCCAACGCGGGGCCGCCGGCACTCACCTGCGCCCAGTCCAGCCGGCCCAGACTCAAGGCCACCGGGTACTTGCTGGTGAACCACCCCACCGTGCGCGAAAGGTCCACCGGCGAATTCCCGCCGGTGACCAATTCCTCCTGGCGCCCATGGCCTTCCACGTCAATGCCGACTGGTGCACCGGTGTTGCCCGAGAGCTGGGCGACTGCCATGCCCAACGCGATCAGCAAGATGTCGCCCACCCCGGCGTGGAACGCCGCGGGCGCCTCGCCCAGCAAGATGCGGGTGGTTTCGGCATCCAGCGACGCCGACAAGGTGTGTGCGGTGGCGTACGTGTCGAGTTCGGGCCGCACGGCGGGCAAGAGTGCGGGGATCGCCTGCACCCGCTTCCACGCGTCGACATGTTCGGCCACCCCGGCGGTACGCGCGTGCTCGTCGATTAATGCCGACCACCGGGCGAAGGACGTGCCGCCAGGCGGCAGGGCAACCGGTTGTCCGGCGCGACGCTGGGCCCAGCCGATGTTCATGTCTTCCAGCAGGATTCGCCAGGACACTCCATCGACCGCGAGGTGGTGAATGACCAGCGCCAACTGTGCCGTGGAGCTGGCCCACAGCGCGCTCAGCATCATCCCATGGGCCGGGCTCAACCGGGCCCGGGCCTGTACCAGGGCCTCGTCGGACAACACATCCACGGATTGCAGGCAGTTGCGCGCGTCCACCGTTTCCGCGTCGGGAACGATCAACGACCAGCCTGCCGCACCGTTGTCTTCGGCACGCAGCCGCAGCATGGGATGGCGGTCCAGCAGAGCCTGAAGCACCACCAGCACATCGGCCTCGGTCACGGCGGCCGGGACCGTCACCACCATCGTCTGGTTGAACTGGTCTGACTCGCCCGGCACATCCCGCAGCCATCGCATGACCGGCGTCGCGAGCACCTCGCCCAGTCCGTCATCGGCCACGTCTGCATCGCCAACGACGGTGGTGGCCACTCGAGCCAGCCGTGCCACGGTCTGCTCGACGAAAATATCGCGAGGTCGGCACAGCACTCCGGCGGCGCGGGCCCGCGACACCACCTGCATGGACATGATGCTGTCTCCGCCGAGATCGAAGAATGAGTCGTCCACACCGACCCGCGGGAGCCCGAGGACCTGGGCGTACACGGTGGCCAGCGTCTGCTCAACCTCGTCCGTCGGCGCGCGGTACGCACCAGCAGTGATCTCGGGTACCGGCAGTGCTCGGAGGTCGAGCTTGCCGTTGGCGGTCAGCGGAAGCGCGTCCAACACGATGATCGCGGACGGAATCATGTAGGCAGGAAGCCGATCACCGAGTGCGGCGCGGGTCCCGGCAGCGTCGACGGCACCGGTGACATAACCCACCAGCCGCCTATCACCCGGACGGTCCTCGCGGACCATCACCACGGCCTGCTCCACTCCGTGTGCACCGGCGAGCACGGTCTGCACTTCGCCCAGTTCGATGCGATTACCGCGGATCTTGACCTGCTCGTCGGCGCGGCCCATGTACTGCAACGCACCATCGGCGTTCCAGCGCACCAGATCTCCAGTGCGATACATGCGCGCCCCAGACGGCCCGTACGGATTGGCCACAAACCGCTCCGCCGTCAACGCCGCCCGGCCCACGTAACCAGACGCCAGTGCGGGTCCGGCCAGATACAGCTCGCCCACCACACCGATCGGCGTCGGGTTCAGCCCGGCATCCAGCACCAGGGTGCGCATACCCGGAATCGGGGCACCGATCCCGACCGGCTGCCCCGCCGCCATCGGCGCGGAGGTGGCCCAGATGGTGGCCTCACTCGGGCCGTAGGCGTTGACCAACCGCCGTCCCGGCGCCCAGTCATCCACCAGCTCGCGCGGGCAGTCCTCCCCCGCGGTGACCAATGTGCCCAGACTGTCCAGCCGCATCCGGTCCAGCGACGACAACACCGTCGGGGTCAGCACCGCCGCGCTGACCCGCCGGGCCTGCAAAAACTCCGTCAACGCCTCGGCGGCGTACACGTCGCGCGGCGCCACTACCAGCGTGGCCCCTGCGCCGACCGCCCACACCATCTCGAAGACCGAGGCGTCGAATGTCGGCGAGGCCACCATCAGCACCCGCGCTTCGCCACCCAGTTCGAACAGATCTTGTTGCGCCGCCGCCACTCCCGGCAGCCCGGCGTGACCCACCGCCACACCCTTGGGGGTGCCGGTGGAGCCCGATGTGAAGATCACGTACGCGGTGTTCTCCGCCCGCAGCGCCGCCGATCGATCGGCGTCGGTGAGCGTTTCGGCCGATAGCCCGGATACGTCGCGGCCGTCGATGCGCAGCACCGGACGAGCACCAGCCCCCGAAGCCTCGTCGGTGCCGCAGGTCAACACGCACGCCGCCGCCACCGAGTCCAAGACCGCGGCAACCCGCTCGACCGGATGAGCGCTATCCACCGGCACGTACACCCCGCCGGCCTTGGCCACCGCCCACCACGCCACCACCAGCTCGGCACAGCGGTCCATCGCCACACCCACCGCACGTTCCGGACCCACCCCGGTCTCGATCAGCACCCGCGCCCAGCGCGTCGACCATTCGTCCAACTCGCGGTAGGTCAGCTCTCGGGCACCATCGACCACCGCCACCGCCCCGGGGGTGACGGCCACTGCTGCGGCCAACAGTTGCGGTGCCACACCAACCGGCGCCTGTACGCCCGCACCGGACCACTGCGACAGCACCAGATCACGTTCCCGCTGATCCAGCAGCGGGACCTCGCCCACAACCACCGAGCGCTCGGCCCCCAGAAGCCGTCCCAGGAGCGATTCCAAACGGGCTATGTGCCTATCGATCTCGGCAACGGTGTACCTATCGGGATTCCACGCGAACTGGATGCGCGACGTGCCGCCGCCCGGGCGCGGATAGATGTTGATCGCGATGTCCTGGACAGGGAAGGTGGTCAACACGTTAACCACCGCCTCCGACGGTCCGAAGAAGAACACATCCGCGAAGTCGAAGACGTTGATTACCTGGCCGAATTCGATGTTCGTGTCGCGACGTCCCGCATCGACGACCAGCTCCGGCCAGCGCCGGAACTGTTGGTGGCGCAGCGCGCCCACCACGGCCTTGGCGACCTGGTCGTCCAGCGCTCCGATGGTGTCCCCATCATCGACGGTGACCAACAACGGCACCAGATTCGACACCATGCCGCCACATCTCTTCAGCGCCGCGGTAGTCCGCCCGGACACCGGCAGCGACAATGAAACATTGTGACGCCCTGTCGTCTTCGCAAAGAAGGAGGCCAGCGTCGCGACGACTCGGGCCACCTCAAACTGACCAAGACCGTTCTGCGACAACAACTCATCGCACACCAATTCGCGTACCAGTGGGTGTCGCGGCGTGACGACACGCTCCATCCCCGCGAGATCAGCCGTCTCTATCGGACGGGATAGGACGTTCTTCCAGTATTCGAAATCCGCATCGCTGCGCGAGGACTGCTGATACTTCTGATCGGCCTCGCGAATCACGGAGAACTCCGAGAAATCGACATCGGTCTCGGCCGCCACCGACCCCGAGTACACATCCGCGATATGCCTCAGCAGATTGTTGGTGGCATACCCGTCCAAGAGAACGTGATGTGTGCGCATGTAGAAGTACGACACATCGTCGGCTACCCGCAGGAGCGCGAAGTACGTGAGGCGCTCACTGAGCAAGTCGATGGGTCGGCGGTACTCCTCGTCCATCCAGTGGCGAGCAGCAGCGACAGCATCACGCTCGGAGCGTAAATCGATGCAGGGCATGATCTCCGGGAACGCACGGTCGACGACGAAGACCGGTTCGCCGTCCTCGATGGACAGCCGTGCACATGGCGTACCGAACCGTGCGGCCATCGATTCACAGGCCACCATCAACTTTTCGGCGTCCACGTCGTGATCGATCGTGACAAATCCCGCAAAATTGTAGGGAACCTCGGGACGCAGTTGCTGCGCGACCCATATCGACCGCTGTGCGGCTGTCAGAGGTCCAAGAACGTCGGACTGCGTTCCATAGTTGAGCATGAGGACGACGAACTCCCTACTTGGGCCTGCGTACTGGCGTCTGAGATATCAGCGTTGAGATACCTTGGCGTGCAAGGTGAATAGGCCCTCTACGCGAGTCTTTGGCGTAAGTCCTTCGGCCGTATGTCGGGCCAATGCTCATCGATGTACTCGAGACACGCCGCACGGTCGGCATGACCGTAGACCACGCTCCAGCCCGACGGGGCATCGGCGAAGGACGGCCACAGGCTGTGTTGTTCCTGGTCGTTGATCAGGACCAGAAAACTGCCACTGTCATCGTCAAAGGGATTGGTTTGCATCGACTTTCCTCATCATCACGATCCGAGCGCAACGGCGCCGCATTCAGCACCGGTTCTGCTACCTCGAGATCACGTGTGGCTGTTGAGATATCCCCCGCGCCGGAAGTACTCTTCGCCACTGCGCTCCACTCCGTCGGCGCAACGGATGCGGGTGATCACCAGGCCGCGGTTGCCGACACGGTACGCATCGGAACCGCACACCACCACGCCGCCTTCCTCCTGGACGATCACCCGGCCCGGCGTCCCGCCGTAGCGGGCCTCGGAGATCCGCGCCTCCAAAACCTCGATCCGTTCACCCTCGTAGAAGGTGAAGGCGCGGGGGTACGGGTCTGACAGTGCGCGAACAAATCGCTCGAGGTCCTCGGCAGGCCATGTCCAGTCAATCGCGCTATCCCGCTCTGAACGCTTGTGGCAGTAGGTCCGTTCGGCCTTGTTCTGCGGCCGCCAGACAGCGTTGCCGGACTCCAGCGCGCTGAGCGCTTCGGACAGCACGCCCGGAATCAGGTCCATCCCGCGCAGGACCAGCTCGGTGCCAGTGTCCGCGGGGCCGATCGGAAGCGAATGCTGCACCAGAATGTCACCGGTATCCAGCCCGCTGTCCATGCGGTGCACGGTCAACCCGAATTCGGACTCGCCGCTGATCAATGACCATAAAACAGGGGAAAATCCGGTGAATTTGGGCAGCAACGAATCATGGAAGTTCAGGGTGCCGTGTGGCGGGAAATCATAGAGTTCGACGGGCATCCGGTTGTACCAGCTATTGACGACGATGACGTCGGGCTCGGCACCCTTGACCAAATTGATGGTTTCGGCATCGACCCGCTTGGTGAAATGCACAGGAATACCATGCTTGCGTGCGAGTTCGTCGACCGGTGCCGACCAAATCGCCTTGTACGCCTCCTCGCTGGCCGGGTGCGTGACGGCGAGAACGACCTCATGCCCGAGATCAATCAGGGCCTGCAGGGTTCGGTAGCCCCAGACCTGATATCCGAACGACACAATGCGCATGTGCGACCCCTTAGCTCTTAAGCGCTGGTCAGGGGCTTATGCCCTCAAATTGAACACCACTGGCAGATCAGCTTAAGGGTTTCCTCAGGTTACGCAAGCCTTCCCTAACCCACAGGAAGGGGCCCCGGGGCTGGGCATCGGGCCGCTAACCTGCACGAGCGCACGGAACCAAACGTGGCAATAATTCTCAGGCGTCGGCGCCCACCACCAACTTCCTCGGCAAAAATACCGCCGGAACAATGGTGAACACCGCTAATGCCGCGGCCACTAAGAATACCGCCGTGTACGCGCGCGAAAGCCACTCAGGATTGTTTATCGCAAAATCTGAAGCGGGATTCATCATCGGGTCACTCGATAATCCGCGATTGGCGGTTTCTCCCTCCGCTGTGGACAACGGATCGACCCGAATTCCGCCTCCGGCACGATTGAATTGATTGGTCAACAGCGTTGCCATCAACGCGGCCCCCACAGATCCGCCCACCTGATCGTTGACGCTGAGCAGCGTGGTGCCCCGCGCGATCTGGGACGGTGCCAGCGACTGCACGCAGGCCGCTGACAGTGGCGTCGACGTACAGCCAACCCCCATGCCCATGACCATTAACCCGGCCAGCAGTATCGGCGAGAAATCTGCTTGTCGCGCCACACCGAATGTGAAGATGCCCAAGCCCACCGCAATCAACGGGAGGCCAATCAGCACAATCGTCCCTGGCCCGCGCCTGTCCATGAAGATCCCCGCGAGGGGCATGGCCAGCATGAGACCGACTCCCATTGCCACCATGGACATCCCGGACCGCATCGGCGATTGATGCAGCACCACCTGGAAGTAACTCGGCACAAGCAAGCTGACGCCGACAAAGGTGGCGGCGAAGGCGAACTGCGTGATGTTGGCCCACCTGACCACACGATTTTCGAACAGCCGTAGGTCGACAAGAGGATGTGACGCACGGTTCCTGGTGTGCACGACGAACGCACAAATCAGTGCGGAACCGATGATGACGGGTAGCAGGACATGTCGGTTGGCCACGCTGTCGCGCCCGGGGATCGCCGACATCCCGACAAGCAACATCGCCACGCCAGGTGAGAGCAACAGTGCGCCCACCACGTCGAGTTTCTCTGAAGGCTCGGGGTTATCCCCGGGAAACATGAAGGCCGCCAGCACGATGGCACTCAAACCGATCGGCAGGTTGATCAGGAATATCCATTCCCAGCCGTAGCTGCCGATCAACCATCCCCCCAGGATCGGCCCACCGATCGGGCCGAGCAAGAAGGGCACCGCTCCTATGGCGACCACTCTGCCAAGGCGCTTCGGGCCCGCCTCACGGGTCAAGATCATGAAGCTCAGTGGCATCAACATGCCACCACCAATGCCCTGAATCACACGGAAGATAATGAGCAACAAGATGTTTGGGGCCACCGCGCACAACAACGAGCCAACCGTGAATACCAGGACGGCGCCCATGAACAGACGTTTTGTGCCGAAACGGTCGGCAGCCCATCCGGTCATCGGGATCACTGTTGCGAAGGCAAGCATGTAACCGGCGATGGTCCAGGACACCACGGCCTGACTGGAACCGAACTCGGCGACAAAGGTGCGCTGGGCGACCGCCACCGCCGTGCTGTCCAAAAATGCCATCACGCTGGCCAAACCGCAGACGCCAGCGATCCGCAGCAGTACGGCGTCGAGCTTGTCGGGGTGCCCCGGCTCATTCACACCACGCTGCTCAGCCGACCCGCTCGGCGCCGAGAGGGCGGTAGGCACGCTGTCCATAGGTCGGCGAGTATATCCACGCAGAGGGGCCCGTTGGGGTCTACCTCAACGGGCCGGCCACCGCTTCCACCTGGCCTTCCGGGCTCCGGCCGCGACCCGAATACCAACGGTAGTAATCGTTCTGCACCCGGCTCACGATTCCCGGTAGTACACGGTAGGAATCCCGGTACAGGATGCCCAGTGGGTTGTTCACCTCGCGACTGCGCCGCCTGAGCGCGTCGACGACCATGTCGACGCCCTCCTCCAGCGTCAGCGATGCGTACTGGCTCCAGTCCGACGGGGCGATCATGTCGGTCGTCACCAGCGGGAGATGAACGTTGGTGACGCGCACTCCGTCGGCACGGCTCTCAATGCCCGCGATACGCAGTACCGCATCCATGGCCGCCTTCGACCCGACATAGGCAGAGAAGTCGGGCAGGTTGCCCAGCACTCCAATCGACGAGCTGTGCACGATATGCCCCGAGCCACGGGCACGCATGCCCGGCAGCAGGCGCAGCACCAGGCCCACACCACCGAGGTAATTGATCGCCACGGTCCGCTCGTAGTCGTGCAGCCGGTGTTCGGAATCTGCGAGCGACCGCATGATCGATCTGCCCGCGTTCAGCACCAAAATATCCGGTGCCCCATAGCGTTCGAGCACCTCGTTGGCGACTGCATCCGCGCCATCGCTGGTCGATAGGTCGCCGGGCACAGCGTGCGCGGCACCGCCCCGCACAGTGATCTCGCGCACGACGTCGTCGAGTTCATCGGCCCGGCGTGCGGTGACAATCGCACGAGCGCCCGCCTCCGCGACCCTCTCGGCCAGCCTGCGGCCGATCCCGCTCGACGCGCCGGTGATCAACACTGTCCGACCGCCCACGCGCTCGGACAGTGTCGGAGTCCATGGGTAGCTGATGCTGACCGGCCTCGTGAGAACGTTGATCATGTGCCTGACGGCCCGCATCGGGTCTCCCATAACTCGTGTGCTGCTGACTGTTTCGCGTTGCGGCGGCAGAGCCGAGGCGTGTCACCCCGAGCAATGATTATGTTGACATCAATCGTTGTCAAGATGAGGCTCGGTTACTGAATTTCGTCATCCCGCTTTCGTGCCGTTTGCTATCGTTGCTGATGGACGCAAGTTTTGCGGGTCGCGTGCGGTTCAGCGCGACACTCTTCCTCATCGCCGCATTCCTGTGTGCGTGTGTGTCCCCCAGCAGCGCTGCCCGGCACGACGAATGGTCGTCGCTCGTGTCGATGCTCGCCGACCAGCAGAAGGCTCTGCACGAAAAGGACCCTTTGTACGACCTCCCCGGCGCACCCCAGCCGACGACGCGCAAGGACATCCGCGCAAAGGAACGGCAGTGGGGCTTGTATCTCGATGCCGACCACCGGGAACTGCTTCAGATATCCGACGGCATGCGCGCCTTCTGTGGCTTCGACGACTTGTTCTCCCTCGCCGATTCGGCGCCGGGTTCGACGAACTGGGAGGGCATGAAGGCCTACATCGAAGGCGCGTCGCTGACTCCCGAATACTTTGGTGCCCATTCCTTCAACCAGCTGATTCCCGTTCTCGGCACCGAGGACGACTACGCCATGATCGTCGCCGTTGCCCATTCGTACTTCAGCGACGAGCCGGGCACCGTGTTCGAGCTCGGCGCTGGCGGCCCTAACGGGATCGGGCAGTACCCGACACTGATGGACGCGGTGAGGACCAAGTCGGAGTGGTATCAGAGGGAACTCCGGAACACGAATACGTAGACGTGCCCGGGGAACCAAAACGTGTGCGCGATCGTCTGACCTAACAAGAAGCGCTTCCGGGGGGACACATGACATCGAGACCAGGCGTTGCCGCGACGGTATCCGCTAACAGCTGTCGCGTTCCCCGATTTCGCCGGGCGCACACGGTAAGCACGGTAACCAGATAGGTTGAATGCCATGTCCGATCTGCCTACTCGCACCTATGCCGAGTTTCCCGGAATCAGCACACGCGCCTGGGAGCACCCGGCCGACCGGGCAGCTCTGCAAACACTGCGCAGCCTCAAAGGCTTCGACACCGTCCTCAAAGCGCTGGCCGCACTGCTGCGGGAACGGCAGCATCGGCTGATGTATCTGGCGACCGCCGTCCGCGTCGACGATCGACAGTTCACGTCATTGCACGACACCCTCAATGACTGCGCTCGCATCCTCGATGCCCCCGAAACCCCGGAGCTCTACGTCATTCAGGGGCCATACGCCAACGCGTACACCATCGGCATGGACCAACCGTTCATCGTGCTGACCTCCGCCCTGCTGGACCTGATGAACGAGCAGGAGCTGCGCTTCATCGTCGGCCACGAACTCGGGCATGCACTCTCCGGCCATGCGGTGTACCGCACCATGCTGATGCACCTGATGCGGCTGGCGGGGAACCTCGGCTGGATGCCGATCGGCGGGTGGGCGCTGCGCGCCGTCGTCGCCGCGCTCATGGAATGGCAGCGCAAGTCCGAGCTTTCCGGGGACCGCGCCGGAATGCTCTGTGGTCAGGACGTGGACACCGCGATCCGGGTGGAGATGAAGCTGGCCGGCGGCTCACGCCTCGACGAGATGGACACGCAGCGCTTTCTGGCTCAGGCGGCAGAGTACGAGCGCACCGGCGATATGCGTGACGGCGTGCTCAAACTACTCAACCTCGAACTGCAATCGCACCCGTTCTCGGTATTGCGGGCCGCCGAGCTCAGCAAGTGGATCGACCGCGGCGAATACGGCGCGATCCTCCGCGGCGACTATCCGCGACGCGACGAGGACGCACAGGCTGACCTGGGTTCCGAATTCCGCTCCGCGGCAAAGTCATACAAGGACAATTTCGATTCCTCCACCGATCCGCTGATCTCCGCGCTGCGCAACTTCGGATCCACGCTCGACGGCGTGGTCAATGTCGTCGGCCAGGGCGTCACCGATGTCGCCACCGACGTGCGACGCCGATTCTCGGAGTGGCGCAACAATTCCGACGACGAGCCACGCGATGGCGACGCCTGACCGCGGGCACCAACCATGACCGATCCCAACTACATGAACTTCTTCGTCGAGCGGGCCGCCTCCGATGCGGCGGTGGTCATGGCCTGTACCAAGGCCTGTGGCCTTGGCCTGGAATCAGATGGCCATCCCGTCGACGACGCGGATGGCTACGTGCAGATCACCGAGTACACAGACGGATTCGAGATGGGACTGTGCATCATCTGGCCGCCTACCACGCGGATGCCCCGATCCCAGGAAGCGGTGGCACAGACGATCGCCCACGAACTGCGCCAGCGGGTGCTCTTCGACATCGAGGATGCGGGCGCCGACTCGGGCGAGCGATGGATCCTCGCGACACCCGGGGGTGCGGCCTCCACGGTCGACATCGTGGAATACGAAGACGGCGTCGGCCTGGCCGGATCCGCTTGACACCATCGAATATCCGATGGCCGGCATCGATCCTTCTCGATACGCTCGAGACCCCATGACCTCGACCCACGACCCACATGTACTGCGCACAGCCATGCGCACCGATCTCAGCACCGCGATGAAGGCCCGCAACAGCCGGGCCGTGAGTGCACTGCGGACAGCGATCGCCGCGATCGACAACGCCGAGTCAGTGGACAACGCAGCGCAAGCCTCCCTGGATAACGCTCATGTCGCTGGTGCGACAAAAGGCCTCGGGTCAGCCGAGGCAACTCGCAGGGTGCTCTCCCCGGCCGATGTGCGGGCCGTACTGCAGGCACAGGTCGATGATCGTGTCACCGAAGCCGAGCGCTACGACACGCTCGGCCACGCCCAGGCCGCCACGCAGCTGCGCGAAGAGGCCGCAGTCATCGCCAGGTATCTATAGCGACCCGTAGCGTCGTGCGATCCCGTCGCACAAGATCTCCACGCCCTTGACGATCACCTCACGCGGATTGGTCACCTGTGGCAGCTCACCCACCCCCACCAGTGCGGCCAGTCGCGGGGACTCCGGCAGCTCGGCATTACCGCCGATCAGCTCCGACAATCCCGAAAAGTCGGTGCGTGCACCCGGGGAGACAAGCTGCCCACCGACCGCACCGAGACCGACGCCCTGCGAGTAGCTCCACACCTGAAACGCCAACTCCGCCGCCTCAGGCACCGGAACCCCAAGGTGACCGAAGGCCTCCAACAACCAGTCGAAACACACCAGGGTGTCGGGCTGCATCCCGTTGCGTGGCACCGCGTACGCCAACAGCACCCAGGGATGGGTGCTGTACAGATTGAAGTCATATTCGACGGCGACGCGCACCCGTGCCCGCCAGTCTGGGTCGCCCAGCATGTCAGCGGGATAGGCGAATCGCCGGGTGACCTCGGCGGTCATCTCGACCAGCAGCGCATCCTTGTCGGCGACGTGGCGGTACAGCGACATGGCGCCCACGCCGAGAGCCTCGGCGATCTTGCGCATGGACACACCGGTCAGGCCTTCCGCGTCGGCAATCGTGATGGCCTTGGCGACAATCGATTCCAGCGTGAGACGCGGATCGGTCACGATGCTCCCTCCATAACTCGATTGACCGGCTTCACCAATTTGCGTACAGTGTACCCAGTCTACTGCGTACGCCGTACGCGCCAAAAATATCACCGGAGCGATACCCCATGACCACCTGTAAGAGCACTGCGCCCGAAAACGCGACGCCAGAAGGCGCCCGCGCTGGACGCCGTACCTGGTTCGGGCTGGCCACTCTCCTGCTGCCCGTGTTCCTGGTGTCCATGGATGTCTCCGTGCTATTCCTGGCGATGCCACGACTGTCCGAGTCGCTCAATCCGTCGGCGGCCGAACAGCTGTGGATCCTGGATGTGTACGGATTTCTGCTCGCCGGACTGCTCATCACCATGGGCAACCTCGGCGACCGGTGGGGACGCCGACGCCTCATGCTCTGGGGTGCAACGCTCTTTGGCATCGCATCGGTGATCGCCGCATTCGCACCCACTCCACTGGCCCTCATCGCGGCCCGCGCACTGATGGGTATCGGCGGGGCCACCCTGCTCCCCGCCAGCCTCGCACTGATCGGCGTCATGTTCCCCAACGCCCGCCAGAAGGCGCTTGCGGTGGGCATCTGGGCCGCAGCCTTCTCATTCGGCGCCGCCGTCGGACCCGTCATCGGCGGCCTGCTGTTGCACCACTACTGGTGGGGCTCGGTGTTCCTCATCAACGTTCCGGTGCTAATCGTGCTGCTGCTCACCGCCAACGCGCTCATCCCCGAATACCGGAACCCCGTCCTGGAACCCTTTGACCTCGCCGGCGTCGCGCTGTCGATGACCGGAATCATGACACTGGTATACGCCGTGAAAGCCGCAGCCACGCATGGCTTCTCGCTATCTGTCGCGATCACCGGCGTGATCGGCGTCGTCACCCTGGTGATGTTCATCCGGCAGCAGATGCGCTGCCCGCACCCGCTGCTCGCACTGGACCTGTTCCGCAACCGGACCTTCACCGTGGCGATCGTCGGCACCGTCGCCGCGATGGCGACGTTCGGCGCCACGACCTACCTCACCGGGCTCTACCTGCAGTCGGTGCTCGGTTTCGACGTACTGGCCGCAGCCTTCCTCGGGCTACCCATGGCGCTGACGGTCGCCTACTTCTCGATGGACGCGGCACGTATCGAGCGTCTACTCGGGGAGCGCTGGACGTTTGTGACGTCTCTGCTGGCCATGGCCGTCGGCAACGCGGTCCTCCTCGCCCTGGGCCCGCACGGGCCGGTGGGCGTCTACATCGCGGCGACGGTGATCGTCGGCGCCGGGGCGGGTGTCATGTTCACGTTCGTCTCGGCCGTAGCGCTCAATGCCGCCCCGACCGAGCGGGCCGGGCAAGCCACGGGCATTTCCGAGATGAGCTTTGAGCTCGGGACGGCCTTTGGACTGGCCTTGTTCGGTGCCCTCGCCTCCGCCATCTTCGCCGCACGCACCCACGTGCACGAGACACTCGGGCAGGCCATGGCGCGCGCCAAGGACATCGGTGGCGAGACGGGCGCCGCCGCGGCTGAGCTCGCCAGAACCGGATGGACCGACGGAATCCACGCGGTAGCGGGAGTATCGACGCTGGTCCTGGTCGCCACCGCGATCACGGCCGCCGTTGTGATGCGTCACAGCGACACCTGATCGGGAACCTTCGACGCACCGGGCTCGTAGAACACATATGACCCGTGAGATCCGAGACATCGACTCCACCACTGAGGCCGTTGCCCACCGCGTGATCGCCACGGCATTCGCAGAGGATCCCGTACTGCGTTGGGTGAACTCCGACCCCCGGCGTGACGTGGCGATATTCCGTGGGATCTCGCTGGCCTTGCACGGCTCCGGCCAAGGTGAGTACCTGCTGTACGACGACGGTGTGGCGGTAGGAGCCGCGCATTGGGATCCGCCGAGCTGGGAGCCTCCGGGTGCGCAGCGGATGCGCGCCATCCCGTTGCTTCTCGGCGGGGTGCGGCTCGGCGTCTTCCGCGGTGTCGCCCTGGCGCGTGCCGCCGCCGCGGTCCGGCCCAAGCACCCGCACTGGTATCTGGCGACTATCGGTGCCGCCATCCCCGGCAGAGGCATCGGCTCAGCGCTCCTCAAACACCAGATCGATCAGATCGAAGGTCCGGCATATCTGGAGAGCTCCAATATCCGCAATAACCCGCTCTACGAACGCTTCGGATTCACCGTGGTCGACGAGATCAAACCGGCGCCCGACGGCCCCACGCTGTGGGCAATGTACCGGGACTGATTGCGCCCCAACGTCGCTGATAGCGGACTCACCGGATCCGTGAGAATCGGTAACGACCGCGACTACCCTGGCGATGGAATACCTAGAGTTCGGTGTGAATTAGTGCTGATAGTTGTCTCCGCCCGGTGTGGTGGGGGCGCCGGTAGTACAGAGGGTTGAGATGACGATTGTTCCGCCTCCCGTCGAGGACACCGCGATGCGGGCGTGGGAGTTCCCCGAGAACGACCCCGAACCGCCCGCATCGTCGGCCAAGTACGCACCCGGCGAGCCGCAGCTGCGTGCTGCGGCCTTCGGGACGCTGATCGGTCTGCTGGTGGCGGTGTTACTGGGCGCGGCCTATGGCGCCGAGCCCGGCGGTTCACTGTGGGCCTTGAACAAAACCGTCTTCACCACTCACTCCCAGGACGTGGCTGTGCGTGCCGTGGTTTCCCCGCTCAAGAACGCCCAGGACATCCTGGGCAATGGCACGCAGCCCTCTCCCGATCAACTCACCGAGGCGCGTACCTCACTCAACGAGGCCAAACGAGGACTGGAGTTCGTCTCCGCCTCCAATGAACGCACCACACTGCAGAACCTCTATCTGCAGCTCACTCAGCAGCTGCGCCAGTACACACCCGAACAGGCACAGCAACTTCCCGCGCTACCCGCGCCCCCAGGCGTGAACACCGACGCGAATCTGGCCGCCAACGTGGGGCCCGCCGCACCGGCATCATCGCCGCCAAGCTGGGGCTACGCCGCCGCCGCGAGCGCACCGGGCCCGGCACCGCAGTCCTACTCGGCTCCCCCGCCTCCCGGAATTCCGGTCGATCCCGTTGCCGACTGGCCGGCTCCGGTCGCGCCGCCGTTGACGCCCAACCTGCTCGATCTGGGTGGCTACGACCCGTCGTGGTCTCTGCTCTACGGATACAACGTCTTGGACTGGTTCAACTGGGGACTGTCCGGCTTCAACCGGTACGGGTTCGACTTCATGGGCTTCGACCGATGGGGTTACGACCGATGGGGTTACGACCGATGGGGTTACGACCGGTCGGGTTACAACTGGGACGGCTACAACTGGTCGGGCTACAACCGCGACGGTCGAGATCGGGACGGCCGCAACGAATGGGGTCAGTTCCGGGACGACGATCCCCGCGACCAGGGTTGGTACGACCGGTATCACCCGTATCGGGAGTACTACGACTGGAAGTTCCAGAACACCAACCCGGTGTACAGCCGCAACCTGTGGGATCAAGCGCATGGAATCAATCCCGCACAATACCGGGATTGGAACCTGAATCGCGGCTGGGACAACCCGTTAGAGCGCGACTGGTCCCCCGTAACCAGCACCGCCCGGGTCGCCGACCGCCCGGTACTGTCCGAGCCGGTGGTGAACCTCGATGCGTCACTCGCGCAGTTCCTCACCGATGACAAGTCCGCCCATCCATCGGGGGATCTCATCAAGGATCTGTCGACTAAGTCGGTCCGAAACTTCAGCAAGGAATTGGCCACCCCGCCCCCGGCTCCCGAGAAGGCACCGACATCGGTGCCCCCTGCCGAGGTAAAGCCCGCCGCCCCACCGGTATTGACGGCGCCAGTGCCGACAGTTCCGCCCAAGCAAGTGCCCGAAGATTTCACACCCCCGTCACTGCCGACGGTTCCGCCACTGACACCGGCCCCGTCCACGGAGCCGCGCGCAACGTCCAGCACGTCGAGCCCGGCCCCGTCGACCGAACCGTCACACTCACCGACCCCGACGTCCGGGCCTCCGACCGATGCCACCACCAGCCCGTCCGCTCCCGCTCCCACCTCGGCTGCTCCCGGACCCACACCGAAGGAGGAGACCTCCGCGCCCGTGACGACGCCGACGGCCCCGACTCACGAGACACCGGTCACGCCAACGCCACGCCAAACGGTCACCACAGCACCACCGGAAACAGCCGAGCCCTCGGTCGCTCCCGAACCGACCAAGCAGCGCAGCACGCCGACGTACGAGACGCCGACGTCCGAAGCGCCCGCACCGCGGGCGACCGTAGAACCTGCGCCCCAGCAGGTCCCGACCGAGGCTCCAGCGAAGCAGACACCCGTCGAGCGTGAGACGCCCCCGTCACGAGCGTCGGCGCCAGAAACCGCGGCGCCTACACGCGACGCGCCCACGCGGGAGGCACCGACGTACAGCACCGCGACACAGGCACCCAGTTCGGGCGGCAGTAGCGGTGGTGGTTACGGCGGCGGTGGCAGCAGCGGTGGCGGCCACCACTAGCGAGAGCCCCACCCACAGCGGAAGTAAGGGTACCCTTATTTCATGCCGACAACATGGATGGACACCGTGGTACGCCAGGTGCGCAGGGTGGGCGACTTCCCGTTTCCTCACCAGGCGGCCTTCATGCTCGACAATCCGATTCATCGAAGGTTCGTGAATCCCGCGGGCGTAGCCGAGCGGCTGGCGCTGCGTGGTGACGAACGAGTGTTGGAGATCGGCCCAGGGCCGGGAATCTTCAGCGTGCAGATCGCCCCACGACTCCCGTCCGGCCATCTCGACTTGTTCGACGTGCAGCCCGAGATGCTCGACAAGGTGAAACGCAAACTCGACCGGGCCGGATATCGGAACGCGGGATTTCACTCGGGCGACGCCAGCAATGGACTTCCCTTCCCGGACAACTCCTTTGACATCGCCTTCCTCGCCAGCGTGATCGGCGAAGTCCCCGACAAGACCGCATGCATCCGGTCTCTGCACAAGGCGCTCAAACCCGGCGGACGGCTGGTGTTCCAGGAGATCTTCCTCGACCCCGATCGCCTGAGCATCTCCGAGCTACGCGCCCTCGCCGAATCAGGGGGTTTCGCCTTTGCCTCGGCGACCGGAAGCCGGTGGCGCGACATCGTGGAGTTCACCCGAACCTGATCCCACCCCCCCGCCACATCGGGTACACCGTCGACGGCCATTTCCTCGGCCCACAGCACGGTTCAGGGCTCGACCATCGATGCCCATTCTTCGTGTAAACCCGCGAGCACCGGCGCCCCGCCGGCCCCCGTGAGCAACCGCCGCGTGCGCCATGGCAATCCCTTTCACAGCACGTAAGCCGGATAATCCTTCGTGCGGGAAGGCACGAGCGCAACGGTTCCCGCGGCCGCGTCGGCAGTGGATTTGCATCCCGGATAGTGGGAGCCTGTTGTGAGGAATACCATATCTGGATATATCGTTAGTTTAGGTAATCTACTTTTCAGACTTCCAAAGAACACCCTGTTGATTTGAGGCTGCCATGACCGTGACCCACGAGACCGACCCGCAGCTGGAGCAGCTGGCCCGCCGCATCGAAAATCTGCGTGAGAGCGATCCACAGTTCCGCGCCACTGCACCCGATCGCACGGTCGCCGAGCAGGTACTGCGCCCCGGCCTACATCTCTCCGAGGCCATCGCGACGTTGATGACCGGATACGCCGAGCGCCCGGCGCTGGGCGAGCGTGCACGTGAACTGGTCACCGACCACGAGGGCCGGACCGTGCTGCGGCTGCTCCCCCGTTTCGACACCACCACCTACGGTGAATTATGGTCCCGGACAACGTCTGTCGCAGCATACTGGCACCACGACGCGGCTCATTCGGTCAACGGTGGCGACCTGGTGGCGACCCTCGGGTTCACCAGCATCGACTACACCGTGCTGGACCTCGCGATCATGATTCTCGGCGGGGTCGCGGTTCCGCTGCAGACCAGTGCACCGGCGTCGCAGTGGACCACCATTCTCGCCGAGACCGAACCCAACACGCTGGCCGTGAGCGTCGAATTGATCGGCACCGCATTGGAATCGGTACTCGCCACCCCGTCGATCAAGCAGGTCGTGGTGTTCGACTACGCCCCCGAGGTCGATGCGCAACGCGAGGCCTTCGACGCCGCTAGCGCACAGCTCGCGGGAACCGGTATCACCATCGAGCCGCTCGATGGGGTGATCACCCGCGGCGCAAAGCTTCCCGCGGCCCCGCTCTACGCACCCTCCGACGGCGACGACCCGCTCGCGCTGCTGATCTACACCTCCGGCAGCACCGGGGCCCCCAAGGGCGCCATGCACAGTGAGAACATCGTGCGCCGCTGGTGGATTCGCGAAGACGTCATGGCCGGGACCGAGAACCTGCCGATGATCGGACTGAACTTCATGCCGATGAGCCACATCATGGGCCGCGGCACACTCACCTCGACGCTGTCCACCGGTGGACTCGGGTACTTCGCCGCATCCAGCGACATGTCAACGCTCTTCGACGACATGGAGCTGATCCGCCCCACCGCACTCGCCCTGGTGCCCCGCGTATGCGACATGGTCTTCCAGCGGTTCCAGACGGAGGTGGATCGCCGCCTCGCCAGCGGTCACGCCGCGGATCCAGATGCGGTGGCCGCAGAGGTCAAGGCCGAGATTCGTGACAACCTCTTTGGTGGACGTGTACTGGCGGTCATGGTGGGCTCGGCACCGCTATCCGAAGAGCTGGGCGAATTCATCGAGTCCTGCTTCGAGCTGCATCTGACCGACGGATACGGATCCACCGAGGCGGGCATGGTGTTCCGTGATGGAGTCGTGCAACGCCCGCCGGTCATCGAGTACAAGCTGGTCGACGTGCCCGAGCTGGGGTACTTCTCCACCGACCAGCCGCACCCGCGCGGTGAGCTGCTGCTGAAGACCGACGGCATGTTCCTCGGCTACTACAAGCGTCCCGAGGTCACCGCAGGCGTCTTCGACGAAGACGGCTTCTACATGACCGGCGACATTGTCACCGAGCTCGCCCACGACAACATCCAGATTGTCGATCGCCGTAACAACGTGCTCAAACTGTCCCAGGGCGAGTTCGTCGCGGTCGCCACACTGGAAGCCGAGTACGCCAACAGCCCTGTGGTGCACCAAATCTACGTGTATGGCAGCAGCGAAAGGTCCTATCTGCTGGCGGTCGTGGTGCCGACACCGGAAGCCGTCGCGGCCGCACAGGGCGACGCAGCGGCACTGAAGGCGACCATCGCGGATTCGTTGCAGGACATCGCCCGAGAGATCCAGTTGCAGTCCTACGAGATCCCGCGCGACTTCATCATCGAGCCCCAGCCATTCACCCAGGGCAACGGACTGCTGACCGGCATTGCCAAGCTGGCCCGTCCGAACCTCAAGTCGCACTACGGCGATCGGCTGGAACAGATGTACGCCGACATCGCCGAGCAGCAGAGCTTGGAAATGCACCGGCTGCGTTCCGATTACGATCCCGATAAGCCCGCGCTGGAGACGGTGCTCAAGGCTGCACAGGCTCTGCTGGGCGTCTCGTCGGCCGAACTCACCGCGGACGCACATTTCACCGACCTGGGTGGCGATTCGCTGTCCGCCTTGTCCTTCTCAGATCTATTGCGCGATATCTTTGGCGTCGAGGTCCCCGTCGGAGTCATCGTCAGTGCCGCGAACGACCTCAGCGGTGTCGCGAAGTTCGTTGACGAGCAACGCCATTCGGGCGGAAGCCGACCGACCGCCGAGACGGTGCACGACGCCGGGCACACCGAGATCCGCGCCGCCGACCTGACCCTGGACAAGTTCATCGACGAGGCCACGCTGCAGGCGGCCCCCGCGCTCCCCCGAGCGGTCGGAGTCCCGCAGACGGTGCTCTTGACCGGGTCCAACGGCTACCTGGGCCACTATCTGGCACTGGAATGGCTTGAACGCCTGGACAAGACCGGCGGCAAGCTCATCGTCATCGTCCGCGGCAAGGACGCCGACGCCGCCTACCGCCGCCTCGAGGAAGCGTTCGATACCGGCGACACCGAACTGCTTGCGCACTTCCGGGCGCTGGCCGAAACGCAGCTGGAGGTGCTCGCGGGCGATATCGGCGACCCCGACCTCGGCCTGGAATCCGGCACCTGGCAGCGCCTGGCCGACACCGTGGACGTGATCGTGCACCCGGCCGCACTGGTGAACCATGTACTGCCCTACAAGCAGCTGTTCGGCCCGAATGTCGTTGGGACCGCTGAAATCATCAAGCTGGCACTGACCACCAAGATCAAGCCCATCACCTATCTGTCCACGGTCGCGGTCGCGGCGTATGTCGATCCGGCCACCTTCGACGAAGAGTCCGATATCCGGCTCATCAGCGCGGTGCGCCCCGTGGACGAGCTGTACGCGAACGGCTACGGCAACAGCAAGTGGGCCGGCGAGGTGCTGCTGCGCGAAGCGCACGACCTCTGCGGCCTGCCGGTCGCGGTGTTCCGCTCCGACATGATCCTGGCCCACAGCCGCTATACCGGCCAGCTCAACGTCCCCGACCAGTTCACCCGCCTGATCCTCAGCGTGATCGCGACCGGCATCGCACCCGGATCGTTTTATCAGGCGCAGGTCACGGCTGAGCGTCCCCGTGCGCACTATGACGGGCTGCCGGGTGACTTCACCGCAGAGGCCATCACGACGTTGGGCACGCAGGTGCCGGAGGGCCCCGAGGCCTATGTGACGTACGACTGTGTGAACCCCCATTCCGACGGCATCTCGCTGGACAACTTCGTCGACTGGCTCATCGACGCCGGCTACCGCATTCGGCGCATCGACAACTACAGCGAGTGGTTCGACCGCTTCGACACCGCCCTCCGAGGCCTGCCCGAGAAGCAAAAGCAGCACTCTCTGTTGCCGTTGCTGCACGCGTTCGAACAACCCTCCGGCGCCGAAGACCATGGAGTAGTTCCGGCCAAGCGTTTCCAGCACGCGGTCCAGGCCGCCGGAATCGGCCCGGTCGGCCAAGACGGCACGACCGACATTCCTCATCTGTCGCGGCAGCTGATCGTCAAATACGCCAAGGACCTCGAACAGCTCGGTCTTCTGTAGGTCCAGGTGAGCCCCCGCGCTTACAGAATCGACGGTTTCGTAAGCTGCCCGATATGACGATCGACGCCACCGCTGCCCATACGAAGGAAGCACGTCGTCAGCGGTTGAGTGACCGCGTGAGGCGTCTCTTCACCGAGGATCCGCAGTTCCGGGCTGCCAAACCTGACACCGCGGTCGATGCCGCCGTCGCGGTGCCCGGTCTGCGGCTCGCACAGGTGGTCGCCACGATCATGGACGGATACGCCGAACGTCCCGCCCTCGGACACCGCGCCCAGGAGCTCGTCACCGATGAGGCGGGACGCTCGACGCTGCGTCCGCTGCCCGAATTCGAGACCGTCACCTACGGCGAGCTGTGGGGTATGGCCCGTGCGCTGGCTTCTGCCTGGCATCACGATGCCCACGCTCCGGTGCGGACCGGCGATTTTGTCGCGATGCTCGGCTTCACGAGCGTCGACTACACCGCGGTTGATCTCGCGTGCATCCACCTGGGCGCGGTAGCGGTGCCGCTGCAGACCAGCGCGCCCGCATCGAATTGGACCGCGATCCTTGCCGAGTCCGAACCCTCGGTACTGGCCGTAAGCGCCGAGTTATTGGATGCGGCAATGGAATCGGCACTCGTCACGCCGTCCCTGCGGCATATCACTGTCTTCGACTACCACCCCGGTGTCGACACACAGCACGAGAGCATCGAATCCGCGCAGCACCGGATCGCCGAAGCCGGCCTGCCGATTTCCGTTGACGTGATATCCGCGGTGATCGGACATGGGCGCGCCCTGCCGGAGGCTCCCCTGTTCACCGCCGCCGAAGGCGACGACCCCTTGGCCCTGGTGATCTACACCTCGGGAAGTACGGGCACCCCCAAGGGCGCCACATACACCGAGAAGATGGTCGCGAAACCATGGCTGCGGGCCGACACCCTGAGCTCCAAGGCCGAAATTCCTTTGATCAACCTCAATTTCATGCCGATGAGCCACGTGATGGGACGCGGCAGCCTGGTCACCGCGCTGGCCTGTGGCGGCCTCGCCTACTTCGCGGCGTCCAGCGATATGTCCACCCTCTTCGAGGACATCACCCTCACCCGCCCCACGGTGGTGACTCTCGTTCCCCGCGTGTGCGACATGCTCTTTCAGCGTTACCGCAATGAGGTCGAACGCCGCGCCGGGGAAGATCCCGCGGCCAACCTCGCCGCACTCGGCGCGGACGTCAAAGCCGAGATCCGTGAAAACCTTTTCGGGGGACGCGTTTTGACCATCGTCTGCGGCTCTGCGCCATTATCGGAAGAGCTCGCGGCGTTCATCGAGTCCTGCCTCGACGCCCGCATCACCGACGGATACGGATCCACCGAAGCCGGGGTCATTGTGCGCAACGGACGAATCCAGCGCCCGCCCGTCATCGACTACAAGCTGATCGATGTGCCCGAGCTGGGCTACTTCTCCACCGACAAGCCGCACCCGCGCGGTGAGCTGCTCGTCAAGGCCGAGTCGGTGTTCGGAGGCTACTTCAAGCGTCCCGACGTCACGGCCGATGTGTTCGATCCGGATGGGTACTACAAGACCGGCGATATCGTCGCCGAGCTTGAACCCGACAAGATCCAGATCGTCGACCGGCGCAACAACGTCATCAAGCTGTCTCAGGGCGAGTTCGTCGCGATCGCCAACTTGGAGGCCGAGTATGCCAACAGCCCACTGGTGCACCAGATTTGCGTCTATGGAAGCAGCGAGCGATCGTATCTGTTGGCCGTGGTGGTACCGACCTCCGAGGCGTTCGAGCTAAGCCACGGCGATGACGAACTACTCAGACGCCTGATCGCCGAGTCACTTCAGCAGGTGGCCCGCGATGCCGAGCTGCAACCCTACGAGGTGCCCCGCGACTTCCTGGTGGAGACCGAGCCGTTCACGGCCGCCAACGGCTTGCTGACCGGTATCGCGAAGCTGGCTCGCCCCAAGCTGCACGAGAAGTACGGTGCCCGTCTCGAACAGCTGTACTCCGATATCGCGAGCGCCCAGACGCTCGAACTGCAGGCGCTGCACGCGGCCGGACACCAGGGCAAGCCGGTCCTCGACACCGTGCAACGTGCGGTGACGGCGCTACTGGGGCTGTCCGCGGCAGAGGTCAGCCCGGACGCGCATTTCATCGACCTCGGCGGCGATTCCCTCTCTGCCCTGTCCTTCTCGGATCTGCTCCGCGACATCTTCGCCGTCGACGTTCCGGTCGGCGATATCGTCAGCGCCGCGAACGATTTGACCGCCATCGCGCGCATCATCGAAAAGCACCGCGATTCCGGGTCGGCCCAACCGACCGCCGAAACGGTGCACGGCGCCGGGCACACCGAGATCCGCGCCGCCGACCTGACCCTGGACAAGTTCATCGACGAGGCCACGCTGCGGGCGGCCCCCGCGCTCCCCCGAGCCGTCGGAACACCGCAGACCGCGTTACTCACCGGAGCCAACGGCTACCTGGGACGGTTCCTGACACTGGAATGGCTTGAATGCCTAGACAAAACCGGCGGCAAGCTCATCGCCATCATCCGCGGCAAGGACGCCGACGCCGCCTACCGCCGCCTGGAAGAGGCATTCGGCAGCGGCGACGCGCAGCTGCTGGCACACTTCCGGGCGCTGGCCGAAAAACACCTGGAGGTGCTCCCCGGCGACATCGGCGACCCGAACCTGGGGCTCGATGCGGACACCTGGCAGCGCCTGGCCGACACCGTGGACGTCATCGTTCACCCCGCGGCCCTGGTCAATCACGTGCTCCCTTATAGCCAGCTGTTCGGCCCGAATGTCGTTGGCACCGCGGAGATCATCAAGCTGGCACTGACCACCACGATCAAGCCTGTCACCTATCTGTCCACGGTCGCCGTGGCCATGTCGGTGGATCCCGGGGTGTTCAATGAGGATTCCGACATCCGCACCATCAGCGGGGTCCGGCCAATAGACGAGGGGTACGCCAACGGATACGGCAATGCCAAGTGGGCGGGCGAGGTGCTGCTGCGCGAAGCGCACGACCTCTGTGGCCTGCCGGTCGCGGTGTTCCGCTCCGACATGATCCTGGCCCACAGCCGCTATACCGGCCAGCTCAACGTCCCCGACCAGTTCACCCGGCTTATCCTCAGCCTCATCGCCACCGGCATCGCCCCAGGGTCGTTTTACCAGAAACAGGCGACGAGTGAGCGTCCGCACGCCCACTATGACGGGCTGCCAGCCGATTTCACGGCATCAGCCATTACCGCACTCGGCAGCGCAGTTGCGTCTTCTGAAGGATTTCAGACCTACGATTCGGTAAACCCACATTCCGACGGCATCTCGCTGGACAACTTCGTCGACTGGCTCATCGACGCCGGCTACCCCATCCAGCGCATCGACAACTACGGCGACTGGTTCACCCGCTTCGACACCGCCCTCCGCGGCCTGCCCGAAAAACAAAAACAGCATTCCCTGCTGCCACTGCTGCACGCGTACCGGTACCCGCAGCACGCGCACAACGGGGCTTTCATACCCGCGACCAGATTCCGCGAAGGCGTCCAGGCCGTCCAGAACATCGACATCCCCCACCTCACCCAGGATCTCATCGTCAAGTACGCAACGGACCTCGAACAGCTCGGCCTACTGTAGCCGCGCGAATTTCTGTGCGCCGCTTTCAATTCCGGAGTGATACCGGCGAAAGCCCGGATTCGGATTCGTGACCGGTGTTAGTGTCCGGCCATGGGACAGTGGTCACGCGACGAGCTGCAGAACATGTTCGACCATCACCTCCGGGTGGTCGATGAGATAGGCCCCAAGGGTGAGTGGGCCACATACGCCGACCTATTCGCCGAGGAAGCCAGCTATATCGAACCGACCTACGGAACGTTCGAGGGGCGCGAGGCCATCCGCGAATCCATGGTTAAGACCATGTCGGAGTTCCCCGGAGCCGAGATGCCGCACTACTTCTCCAACTGGCATGTGGTCGACGAGGAACACGGCTGGGTCATCTGCGAGCTGGTCAATCGGATGAAGGACCCTGGCGACGGAAGCATCTGGGAAGCAACGAATATCAGCATCTTCCGCTACGCCGGCGACAATCAATGGGCCAACGAGGAAGACATCTATAACCCGATGCAGTTCATGGTTGCCATCCAAGGCTATGTGCAGCGCAGCAGCGAGCTGGGCTCACTGTCTCCGGCGGCCGAGGCCTTCGGGAAGAACATGGGCTGGTTGAGCTAGCTCGCGGCCAGGAACCGGCCCGCCTTGACCGTGCTGCCGAAGCCCTCGACGAAGGTGCCGTAGGAGTACACCCGCTGCCCACCGACGACCGTGGCCGCGATCGCCTTGTCATTGCGGCATACCTGCCGCGACACCCCGAATTCGTCCATGAACTGCTCGTGATACTCCTCCAGCGAATCATCAAGGCCCGCAGGGTCGATCACCGCGATATCGGCAGTGTCTCCAATGCGCAGACGGCCGGCATCCAGTCCGTACCACCCACCGAGTTCGCCGGTGAGCCGGTGCACCGCGGCTTCCAGCGGCATGAAGGGCACGCCCGCCTCGCTGGCCTCCTTCACGCGCTTGAGTAACCGCAGCCCCGCGTTATAGAAGGACATGTTGCGCAGGTGCGCACCGGAGTCGTTGTTGCCCAGCTGGAAATGGCGGTACTTGATGGCCTCGTTCAGAATGTCGGTTCGGTCATTGGCGATGGTGGTGTGCCAGCGCACCTTGCCCGGGTACTCGGACACGAGGTCGAGGAAGGCGTCGACGGGCTGCACCCCACGATCGTCTGCCACCTGACCAAACGACTTGCCTACCACCGACTCATCGGGGCAAGCAACAATCTCTGTGTCGTACATATCGCGATTCCAGGCCACCACCCCGTACTTCTGGGCCATCTCCTTGCGGAACCGTCGCCGATACCCCTCGTCCCTGATCAGATCGACCCGCTGGAGCTGATCACGGATATCCAGTGCCGCCGTGCCCGAGGCGAATTCCTCGAAAATCACCAAATCCATACCGTCGGAGTACAGATGGAACGGCACCGCCAGCAGCTGGAAGTTGACCTGGGAGCGCAGTAGCGGGTTCAGAGCGCCGGTCGCCGCCTTCAGGAGATTGATCACCGACCGGTTGCTCTTCAGATCAAAGGCCGCCAGCAGCGTGGTCTTGAGGGAGCGCCGCCAGGGGCGAGCACCGCTGAGCAAGAAGTGCATGACCGTCTCGGGCCGCTTCTCCACGTCGAGGTTCGATTGCACCACCGCGCCCCGGCGGCGCACCACGTCATAGAGCGCGCCGTACTCGCGCCAGGTCGCGTAGGTGGACGGCAACTGCCGACCCGCGAACCGGGTGCCCTCCAGCTTGGAGAAACGCAGCCGGTCGGTGGACAAGCCGACGAAACCGGCGTCCAGGGCATCGGCCACCATGGCCCGCATCCGGGTCAGCTCCTCGGATGTGGGGCGTTCGTCGTAGTCGGTCGCACGCGCAAGACCCATGACCGCCGCACGGATATCCGAGTGCCCGATCAGCGTTGCGACGTTGGCGCCCAAGGGAAGTGACTCGATGCACTTGCGGTACCCACGTGGCCCGTCCCAGTCCTTGTGCTCCTTGAGGGCGGAATGAACCGCATCCCACGGCAGGGCCTCCACCCGGGCGAAAAGATCGGCAACATCCTCCGGATCCGCGTACACGGCGGACATCGAGCAGTTGCCGTAAATGACGGACGTGACACCGTGCCGCACCGATTCGCCGAGTCCCGGGCTGACCAGCACCTCGGCGTCATAGTGGGTATGCACGTCGACCATGCCGGGGATAACCCACTTGCCGTCGGCATCGATGACCTCGCTCGCGTCGGCACTCGACAGGCTGGGGGCCATGGCCACCACCTTGCCGCCGCGAATCCCGACGTCCAGAGCTTGGCCGGGTGCGCCCGTCCCGTCGAACACCAGGCCGCCACGCACCAGCAGGTCAAATGTCGCCATAGTCGATCCACCTCACTCGATCAGCAGATACTCAGCTTATCCCTGAGTATTCATGCCTAACTGAAAGACCCATCTGCGTCTTCACAGGTGCTTCACAACTGATTGCTACCGTGCGGCATGAACTGGGTCGACCATTTCGAACGGAACCGTACGCGCAACCGGGAGGTCGATGCCGCGATCAACTGGCGCGGCGACACCATGCTGTCCAGGGAGGCCGCGTTGGCCATCGGACGTTCCCTGCAGCGCTTCGAAATCGGCGAACGCGGCGATGGGGAGGTGCTGCTCCGCAAGGCGCGCACAGGTGACCCCCACTACGCGCGGGCGCTGGAATTGTTCGTCGCCGAAGAACAGCAGCACGCCCACCTCCTGGGCCGAAGCCTGGAGCACCTCGATGTGCCGCCGCTGTCGCGACATTGGTCGAACTCGGTGTTCGTATCGGCTCGCCGGATGTTCACGCTGCGTTGGGAGGTGATGGTGCTGACGGTGGCCGAGGTGATCGCCCTGAGTTACTACGCCGCGATGTCGCAGTGCGGCGACCCCGCGGTGGAGGCGATGTCGATGCGAATCCTCGACGATGAGCATCATCACGTGGCGTTCCAGATCGACTCGCTACACGAGGGATTCGCGTCCACTCCCCGGACCGTCAAAATCCTGCTGCGTGCGTGCTGGATGGTCGTGGCGGCGGGCGCCACCGCTGCGGTGGCGTTGGATCATGGCCCGGCCCTGCGGGTTTGCGGGTGGACCCGGGCACGGTTCTCCCGCGACGCCTGGCGCAATTTCCGCCAGGTGTCGCGGGAGTCCTTACTCACGCGTCGAAGAAGATCTGTACCCGGTCAGATTCCGGCAGCGTCTGGCACGCCAGCGTGAACCCCTCGGCCACCTCGCTGTCGATGAGAGACTCGTTCATCAGCATCCGCGTCTGACCCGATCGCACCGAACACATGCAGGTGGCACAGGCTGATTCGCGACATACATAGGGCGCGTCGATCCCAGCGTCCAGGAGTACGTCGAGCAGCTTCTTACCCCTCGGCCAGTCCAGAACATGTGTGCTGCCGTAGATTTCAACCTCCAGGACCGCGTTCCCGGTGGTGTCGCTGCCGGTGACCCGGATGGCTTCTGCCGTCACTGGCCCACCGCACGGCGGCCCGGCAAGCGATCATTCAGCTCGCCCTCGGAACCGAAGAGGATTCCCTGCCATTCTTCGAGCAGCTCCTCGGTGTCGACATCGTCGGGATGAAATCCGGGGCGCATGTATTCGGCGATATCACGCATCAAACCCTTTACCAGCGGGCCGCGGTAGACATCGATGGTCTGCCGCAGCACTGCCAACGGCTTCCATCCACTGGGGTCGGTGAGGATCGACGCCAAGACGGCCAGCGTCATCAAGGGCAGCGTGCCCGCCCAAATCAGCGACATCACGCCGATGCGCACCGACTCCGGACCACCCACCGAGCGATACACGTCGAAGGCGACAGACTTGTGCTCCATCTCCTCCATGGCGTGCCAGTTCAGGAGGTGGTGAACCTCGTCGGACATCGGAATCTCTTGCAGTTCAGCGCTGGAGAGCACCCGCTGGGCGAGCACCGCCGTGTAATGCTCGGCAGCGGCGGTCATAGCCAGATGTGCGATCTTGGGTGCGCGCTTCTCCAGCGCGATGACGAATTTCTCGCGCCGGCTCCCCTCCTCGAAGTTCATGATCCGGACCAAGGGATAGCCCATATCGATGATCTTCTCGTTGAGCTTGCGATGCTCGCGGCCGTGCATGGCCTCCTGTCCGATGAAGCCCGCCACCCGCTTCTTCAACACCGGGTCGGTGATCTGGTCGGCGTAGTTGCGCACGGACCTGATGAAGGACTCCTCACCGGGGGGAAACGCGCCGGAAAGGAGCGACACCAAGTGACTGAAGACGATGTCGCCCTCGACGTAGTGCTTCTTCATGGGGGCCGGCTCACCGAATCGGAAGTTCATCCGGCGCACCTTGGGCAACTCGCGTGCCGCGACTCCCCGCCGCCCCTGCTCGACAACAGCCATGACGGAACTCCTTCCTGGGACGTCTCCATTGACGTCTGACCTGGCGATTTCTTAGTAGTACTCCGAGTACTACTGGTAGTATCCATACCGCACGGCGCTAGCACAATAGGCAGCACGCGTGTGTCGTCCCGAACTGGCGAACCAGAGGCCGGGCACACGTACCATCACTGGTGATGAGAGGCGTGGAAAGCGTGAGTACAGCCATCGCGTCAAAGGTCGGCCCCGGCGCCGCCCGACGTGGCGACCGCCGCAAGGTTGCCCGGGAAGAATTGGTGGACGCCGCGTTTCGCGCCATCGACGCCATCGGCTCCATCGTCAGCATGGACGACATCGCCCGAGAGGCGGGAGTAGCCAAACCAAAGTTGTACCGCTACTTCGAAGACAAGGCCGACCTGCACAGCGCCGTGCTGGAACGCGTACAAGACATGGTGTGGAACGCGGCCATGGACCGGATAAATCTGCTGGCCGACTCGGCCCGCGAGTTGGTCCAGCATGGCGCCCAGGAGTACGCGCGCATGATTTCGGATCACCCGAATGTGTTGCGCTTCATCGTGCACGGCCATTTCGTCAATTCCAGTGATGGCACTGAGCGTTTGGTAGAGACCGCGCAGCAGATGACGCACGACATCGCCGAAATACTGTCGAATGCGATCGACGACGAGACGGTGGACATCGACGACGCCGACTTAGCGGTCAGCTCTGCCGCGGGTGCCATTGGTACCGCCACCGAATGGTTCCTGGGCCCCAATCAGCAACGTGCGCAACCGATGCCCATTGAGACATTCGTGGAGTACCTGACCACCGTCCTCTCCGGACTCGCCGCATCGATCGCCGAGTTCAACGGCCTCACGCTTGATCCCGACCAGCCTCTACACCTGGCATTCACCAGCGCGCGCGGCGGCACCGCATGACCGACGGGGTCCCCCTGGCACGCATCACCCGCGGCCGGGCGCTTGGCAAGTTGGCAGCCGGGCAGGCGGTACGCACCGCGAGCAGTCGGCTCTCCATGATCGGGCGATCCGAACAAGCACGCGCGCTCCTCGCGGAACGCTCCACACTGCAGGCGGCCGATCAGCTCGTGACCGTGCTGGGCGGGCTCAAGGGCTCGGCGATGAAGCTGGGCCAACTGCTGTCGATGCTGGAAGTGGACATGGTGCCCGAAGCCCATCGCGAGCGCTTCCGCCAGAAGTTGGCCCGGCTGCGCGATCAGGCTCCGCGTGAGCCGTTTACGGTGATGCGCCCGATCATCGAGTCCAACCTCGGAGCGCTGCGGAAGAACTTCCGCGATTTCGACGAAACTCCTGTCGCCGCCGCCTCCATCGGCCAGGTGTACCGCGCCATCCTGCACGACGGGCGCGAGGTCGCGGTCAAGGTCAAATACCCCGGCGTCGATGACGCGGTACGAGCAGACATGCAGAACCTCGCGCTGTTCACCAAGTTCTGGCGTAAAGCGCTACCGACGCTGTCCAATTCGGCCTTCATGGACGAGATTTCCATGAATCTGGAAAGCGAGCTCGACTATCCGCGGGAAGCTCGCACGCAACTCGAGATCGCCGAACGCTATCGCGGACACCCGTTCATCGTCATCCCCGACTGCCTACCCGAGCTGTGCACCTCGCAGATTCTTGTGACGGAATTCCTGGACGGGCAAGCCTTTCCCTTCATGCAGACACTCGATGACGAGGAACGCAACCGCATCGGTGAGCTCATCTTCCGGTTTTATATCGGATCACTGTTCCAGGACAACGACTTCTGCGGCGACCCGCATCCGGGGAACATTCTGCGCGCGGCCGACGGCACCATCGGATTCGTGGACTTCGGGTTGTACAACCGAATGAACCCCGAACACGTCGACTTCGAACGAACGATCATGCGCGCTGCCACCGAGGGCCGCGCCCAGGACATGTACGACGCGATGGTGACGCGCGGGATCGTGGAGCCGCATTCGGACGTCACCCCCCAGGACTGTCTGGAGTACTGCCATGCGGCTTCGGGGTGGAATCTTGTCGACGAGGAAATGACCATCACCCCGGAAATCGCTTCTAGTGCGATGATTCTCGCGGTGGACCCACGTTCGAGCGAGTTCTCCGGGATGCGCAGGCAAAACCTGCCTCCCGAGCATATTTTCTCGCGCCGCGCGGATTTCTACACCTTCGGTGTACTCGGCCAGCTCAATGTCACCGGCAACTGGCATCGCATTGCGCGCGAGTGGATTTACGGCGACCCACCCGCGACCGAGATCGGAATCGCCATCGCGCAGTGGCGCGCTTCCCGCTAGCGCAGTAATCCGTCGATCGCGCGGCCGAACATCCACTGCCCGCCCGCCTGTGCCAATCGGTCGAAGACGCGCGGCACGCCCCGAATGCTCACCTCTTCGGTCCACACGACGCGTGAACCACTGCCCTGCGCCTCTACCTCGATCTCAGCCCATCCCAGAATCAAGGTCCCCGTCTTCTCCAGCCGACAGCGGCCAGGGCTCCCCTCTCGTGGCGGCTGCCACCACGTGACCGTCATCGGGTCGTCAAAACCTATGGCTCCCAGACCTGTTCGCCCCACAAACGTGGTACCCACCCCCGCAGGCGGCGCGCTCGTCACCGATACCGTCGTCAGCGGAATGTGCTCACTGTGCCGCGGCCACTCGGTGATTCGCGCGAAAGCTTCGCCGACGGACAGCGCACTGGCGCGCTCTATTCTGAGAAGGGCCATAAGCCCAACAATCTCGAGGTCGCCTTCTGACCGCGCAAGGCGACGATGGTGTCCGTCAGGGTTTCCCGTGGGTCACGGTAGGTGACCCCGAGTTCACGCTCGCTGGGCGAGTCATCGGACGCAGGCATCTGTGTGTAGTACTGCATCCCTGCCTCGGTCATCGGAGTATCGAGCGCCACATAACGCCCAATCTGATCCATGACCGTTCCCGCGACCCGCAGCATCGAGTCGGGCACCGGCACGGCCAGCACGGTGCTGCCGGCCGCATCGGTCAAGACGTTCACCAGCTCGTCGACCTCCAGCCGATGACCGCCCGCGGTGTAGCGTCGCGGGCCCCGCCCCGGTTCCAACAGCGCGGCGTGCAGGGCAGCGAGGTCTCGGACGTCGACCACCAGCCAGGCCGCGCTGCGTCCCGGGACGGACCTCATCAGCAGGACCCAGCGCACCCCCTCGGCTGCCTCACCGAACTGATCCCCGACCGGCGGTCCCAGCACCATGCCCGGGTAGGTGATGGTCACCGGTGCACCAGAGTCCTGCAGGTCGCGCACGTACAGCTCGACCCGCGCCTTCGACTGACCGTATCCGTCGCTGCCTCCGGCCGCGGGCAGGTCGGCTTCGAAGGTCTCCAGACCCGGCCGAAACAGCGCGGTGATGCTGGAAACGTGCACAATCGGATCGAGGCCCCGGTCAACCGCCGTCCCGAGAACGTTCTGGGCGCCTTCGAGGTTTATGGACATCATCCGGTCGGCTTCCCGGGGATCCGTGCTGACCATGGCCGCGCTGTGCACTACCGCGTCGCATCCGTCGAGCGCGGCCTCGACCGAGTCCCGATCGGTGATATCGCCGACGGCGTAGTCGGATACGTCGACACCGAGCGTCGCCACCGTGGTCTGCAGGCGGGCCTCCTTGCGCACCAGAAAACGGACCTGATGCCCGGCGTCGGCAATGGCCTTCGCCGTCCATCCACCCACGAATCCGGTACCGCCAGTGACCAATACGCGCATACTTCACGCCTCCTCCGGTGCGGCGGACCGCTCCCATCAGGACATCGTAGGTTGTCAGCGCCTCCATACCGGGCGAATGCCGAAGAGCCATGTGGCACCGTCGCCGGCATGACGTGTGCCAAGATCGCTGGGTGCGTCTACGCCCTGCATTCCAGCTCATCGCCGCCCTCGCCGCCATCGCCATGGCCCTGGCTCCGGCGGCGACCGCGCAACCCGAGCGGGTAACGCCCATCGGGCACATCGGCGAGACCCTGCATTTCGACTACGGCACCATCGGCGCCGATGTCACCGTGCACAACATCGAACCCACCGGTGTACCGGCCGGAATGGCTCCTCCGCGCGGCATCATCTGGAAGGCGTACGTGACCATCCGGCCGACCAAGGTGCCCAACGCGTATGCGTTGTTGATGGCGCTCAAGCTTGGCGGCATCTCACCGGAAACCGGGGATGCCTATGAGCCCCAGCGCACCGATGAGCCCGACGATCTGAACTACGCGCTGCGCAACGCGCCTCAGGGTTCGACCGTGAGCGGCGCGGTGTACTGGGACGTCTACCGCGGACCGGTACGTCATATCGTGCTGCGTTCATCGCAGACTCAGGTGCACCTGGCCCAATGGGACCTCTGAGCTCTCAGCGGGGCTGGAACAGATAGTTCCGATAGGTCTCGGTGACCTTCTCCACAGGCCGCCAGGAGTCGGCGCTCCATACCGACATCCGGTAATCCCGCGCGGTAAACCACGCGACGATGTCCTCGGCGGTGCGACCGAACCGCTCCATGTGGCGATCCTCCACCTCCAGCATCATCGCCGGGCGGGTCCGTTCGATGGTCTTCTCGCCGCTCACCAGGACATCGAGCTCGGCACCCTCGACATCGATCTTCACGAAGTCGATCCGCGTGATGCTCAGGCGCTGGCAGAACCCGTCGAACGTCTCGGTGTCCACGACCACCCGGATGTGCTCGTCGAACTCGGCGTTCGAGCCCAGCCCGTCAGCCCCGGCGTCAACGAACGACCGTCCGGTGATCGGCTTGCCGTTGCGCAGCGGAACGCTCATGACCTGCTCACCCGGGTTGGTGCCGAGCGCAACGGCATGGCGGCGCACGTTCTGTGCGCTCCGCAGGCCCAGGGCCGCGGAGGACGTGGCATGGGCGAACCGCAGCGGCTCCAGGCTGTACACCAGGCCGTCCGCACCCACCAGGCGCGCCAGCTCCGCGGTGTAGAAACCGGCGGCGGCACCCACATCCAGGCACACATCTCCGGGCTTGACCACCTGCGCGATACCCACTAGCTCGGTTTCCACCCACGGGGTGGTGCGGGCAAGTGTGCGCAGGCCCTGCCCCACCACGGCGTCACGAATCTCGCCGAAGGCCGTCACGCGCCGCGTCATATGGTGCTCCTCAGGGTTGGTCATCAACATGGTCGCTGTCTCGGAACCGCGCCAAGTATAGGTAGCGTGCCGGTCATGCCGATTCAGGTCAGTAGCGCGACGGCTGCCGACAGCACCGAACTCGCAGCTGTCGCCGCCCGCACCTTCCCGCTCGCGTGTCCGGCGTCGTCAACACCGGAGAACATCGCGGCATTCATCGCGGCCAACCTCAGCACGGCCAAGTTCGACGAGTACATCCGCGAGCACCGCGTGCTGGTGGCTCGCGAGAACGACGTCATCGTCGGGTATTCGATGCTCGTCGACGGCGTGGTCGACGACCCCGACGTGCAGCGCGCCGTCACGCTGCGGCCCGCCATGCAGCTCTCCAAGATGTACGTGCTGCCCGAATTCCACCAGGCGGGGGTGGCGGGCACCCTGATGACCGCGGCCCTTACCGATGCCGCCGCGCGCGGAGCGATCGGTGTCTGGCTGGGCGTAAACCAGGAAAATGAACGCGCGCAGCGCTTTTACGCCAAACACGGCTTCAACCGCAGCGGCACGAAGACCTTCCAGGTGGGCGAACGCCTGGAGAACGACTACGTGATGCAGCGGGTCATATAGCGCTTGGCAGCGGAGCCGCGCTGAGCGCCAGCAGCCGCGAGGTGGCACGCAGGTACTTCTTGCGGAATCCACCGGCGACCATCTCGTCGTCGAAAACCGTGTCCAGCTTCGCGCCCGAGGCCTCCACCGGGATACCCGCGTCGTAGAGGCGGTCGGTCAAGGCGACGATCCGCAGTGCCACCGCCTGATCGTGCACCTGCTCCACGCCCGCGATGAACACCGCCGTCACACCTTCGATCAGGGTGAGATACCGCGACGGGTGCATGCTCGCCAGGTGCCGGCACAGATCGTCGAACTGGTCGAAGGTCGCGCCCTCGATCGACGCCGCCAGCTCGCGAAGCTCATCATCGGTGTGCGGCTCGGGGGCCGGCGGCAGGTCGCGGTGGCGGTAATCGGGGCCCTCGACGCGCACCGTGTTGAAGATCGCCGACAGCGTGTTGATCTCGCGCAAGAAGTCCTGTGCCGCGAACCGGCCCTCGCCCAGCTGCTCGGGCAGTGTGTTCGAGGTGGCGGCAATCGACACCCCGCGCGCCACCAGCTCCGAGAGCAGCCGCGATACCAGCGTCGTGTTGCCCGGGTCGTCCAACTCGAACTCGTCGATGCACACCACCGTGTACTCCGCGAGCAGCTCGATGCACTCCAGGAAGCCGAAAACCCCCGCCACCTGCGTCAGTTCACCGAAGCTGGCGAACGCCTTGGGGCCGGGCACGGTGTGATAGATCGAGGCCAAGAGGTGGGTCTTACCGACTCCGAACCCGCCGTCGAGATAAATGCCGACACCGGGCAATACCTCGCGCTTGCCGAACAGCTTCTTCTTGCCCGCCCGGCGGATCGTCGCCTCCTGAGCGAAGGCGCGGCACGATTCCACGGCCGCCGCCTGCGTCGGCTCGTTGGGGTCAGGCCGGTACGAGTCGAAACTCACCGACGTGAACGTGGGGGGCGGCACCAGCTGCGCAATCAGCCGCTCATTGGAAACGGTGGGGTGCCGGTCGGCAAGGTGCTGGAGGTTCCCGGGCGAGCGAAGCGACGGGGAATGGCCCGAAACGGCACCGGATTGCGGATCAGTCACACGGGCAGCGTAACGGCGTGTTGAGATCTCCTTGTGGCCGACAGTGAGGGTGAACAGGCGATACGGGGCCCGGCTGGGATACAGCTCACACAGCTGACGACCGGGGCGCCGGTGGATTCCGGCGAGCTGGTCGACCTCTACGACTACCCGGACAGCGATGAACTTTGCCTGCGCGCCAACATGATTGGCAGCCTGGACGGGGCCGCCACGGTAACCGGTTTGTCCGGCGGACTCGGCGGCGAGGGCGACCGGGCCGTATTCGCGGCAATGCGCGCCAACGCCGATGTGATTCTCGTCGGGGCCGGCACGGTCCGGGCCGAGCGCTACCACGGAACACATCTGCCGGTCGGTCTGCGCCAGCGCCGCCAGGCACGCGGACAGAGCGAGGTTCCGGTGATTGCCGTGGTCACGGCCTCAGGGGCGGTAGATCCGGGCATCCCGTTGTTCACCGAGTCCGAGGTCGCACCCATCGTGGTGACCTCGTCCGCCGGGGCGAGGAACGTCACGTCTCAGGTGGCGGGTGTGCAAGTTCTCGCCGTCGATGCCGCCGGGAAGGTCGATCTGCGTGCGGCGCTGGCGCAGCTGCACGACCGGGGTCTGTCCCGGGTGCTGTGCGAGGGAGGCCCCTCCCTGCTGGGCACTCTGCTGGCGGCGCGGCTCGTCGACGAACTGTGCCTGACCACCGCACCCATCACGATCGTCGGCGGCGGAGGCCGGATCACAGCAAGCCCCTCCGAAGAGCTCACGTCGTGGCGGCGAGTGTTGCTACTCGGCGATGCCGACGGCTACCTGTTCGCGCGGCACGTCCGGGCTTGAGTGACATTCACCCGATACTGTGGTCGGCATGCGTGCACGGCTAATGGGGGCGATGGCGGTTGCCCAGCTGCTGACCGGGGTACTGGCTGGGTGCGCGCCCGGCCCCTCGGCGGGACCGCATTTCGCCATGGACGAGGGCCACGGAAATGCCGGCCCCGCCACCGCACCGCCACCGAGCGGCCCTCCATCGATCGACAAGCCCAAGGTGGACCTGTCGTGGCAGGACTGCACCCGTGAGGTGCTCGGCAGCGCCAACATCACCACATCGCCGACGTTCACGCTCGAATGCGCCGAATACAAGGCGCCGCTGGACCCGATCAACGGAGCACCGGGCAGCGTGACGCTGGGCGCGGTGCGCGCCAAGACCTCCCAGACACCTGCCGACGCTGGCCCGCTGGTGTTCACCACGGGCTCCGATCTGCCGTCCTCGGTCCAGCTGGCGACGTGGCTCAACGGCCCGGGCGCGGAAGTGCTCAAGCAGCGCCCCGTGGTGGCCGTCGACCGTCGCGGTATCGGGCGATCCGACGCGATCACCTGCCGGGACACCTGGGACCTGCGGGATATGCGTGACCTGGCGCAGAACCGGGGCGGCGACGATCCCGTCGCCAGCCTGGGAAAGATCGTCGAAACGGCCACCACCAACTGCACCGACACCATCTCTCCCGGCGACTCCGCCTATAACGACGCGCATGCCGCGGAGGACCTGGAGGCGCTGCGCGCCCAATGGGATGTGCCCGGCCTGGCGCTCCTCGGCATCGGCAGTGGCGCCCGCGTCGCCCTGGCCTACGCCGGGTCCCACCCCAACAAGCTGGCGCGGCTGATGCTCGACTCCCCTGTGGCCGTCGACATCACCGCCGAAGCGGCCGCCGAACAACGGCTCAAGGGCGAGCAGTCGGCATTCGACGCATTCGCGGCACAGTGCGTCGCCAACAACTGCCCGCTGGGACCGGATCCCGCGGGTGCCGTCGGGGACCTGTTGAACCGCGCTCAGAACGGTGGACTGCCGTGGTCGCGGGCGACAATCGTCAGGGCGATCACCACGGCACTGGGGTACCCGATCGGCGACGGCACCGCCGTCGTCCAAAACCTCGCGAACGCACTCAACGCGGCGCGCGGTACCGACCGGGAGGCCCTCACCCCCCTGGTGGACCGGGCCAACGTACTGCGCGATTCCGATGGGCAGTTCGTCAATTCCTGCAGCGACGCGCTGGCACGACCCACCCCTGATCGGGTACGCGAGCTCGTGGTGGCCTGGGGCAAGCAATACCCGCTGTTCGGGCGCACCTCCGCCCTCGGGCTGGTGAACTGCCTGCAATGGCCCAGCGGATCCAAGCCGAACCCGCCGCAGGACTTGAAGATCAACGTGCTGATCCTCGGCGGACAACACGACCCGATCTCCGGCAGCGAGGGCGTGTCGCCAACCGCCGCGGTGATCATCAACGCCAAGGCCGCGAGCAAGCGGGTCATGTGGCAGGGCATCGGCCACGGTGCGATTGTCTACACCGCATGCGCGCAACCGCCCTTCCTCGCCTACCTGAACGACGGGAAGCTCCCGGAGACCGACACGTTCTGCCCGGCCTAGTCCTACTTGCCGGAACTGCCCTGGGCGCTCAAGGTACGGTGCCTGAGTGGTGTCAGTCGATACGTCCTTTTCAGGCCTGATTGAAGGCTTCAAGAACTCCGTCTCGAAGGCCCTGAAACCTCCGACCGCGCCGCCCTCGGTCGCGACGATCCTGCGATCGGTGCTGTGGCCCGTCGCCATCCTGGCGGTCATCCACCGCAGCTACGTGCTGGGCACCAACGGCTACATCACCGACGACTTCGGGCCCGTCTACCGCGCCGTCATCGCCTTCAAGCGGCACCTGCCGGTCTACAACGAAAACTTCAGCTACGTCGACCCGCACTACATCTACCCACCGGGTGGCACGCTGCTGCTGGCGCCCTTCGGATATCTGCCCGTGGACGCATCGCGGTACTGGTTCATCACCATCAACACCATCGCGATCGTGATCGCGGCCTACTTCCTGCTGAGGCTGTTCAACCTCACGCTGGCCTCGGTGGCCGCACCGGCGCTGCTGTTGGCCATGTTCTGCACCGAAAGCGTGACCAACACCATTGTTTTCACCAACATCAACGGCGTGGTGCTGCTGCTGGAGGTGCTGTTCTTCCGCTGGCTACTGGACGGGAACAAGAACTCCGAATGGCTGGCCGGCGTCGCGATAGGCCTGACGCTGGTCATCAAACCACTCTTGGCTCCCCTGCTGTTGCTGCCGCTGCTGAACCGGCAGTGGCGGGTTTTCGCGGCCGCCTTCGGCATCCCCGCCTTCTTCAATCTCGTGGCGATGTTCGGCCCGCACAAGGTGCGGATCGTCGATGGCTGGGACTACTTCCGACGCACCATGAGGTACCTGGGTGAGACCCGCGACTACTTCAACAGCTCCATCGCCGGCAATGGCGTGTACTACGGGCTCCCCACGCCGCTGATCGACTTCCTGCGCATCGCGTTCCTGCTGATCGCCCTGGTGAGCGTGTGGCTGCTGTACAAGTACTACCGCCAGCGCGACCCCAGATTCTGGGCATTGACCACCGGCGGTGTGGTGCTGACCGCCTCGTTCCTGCTCTTGGGGCTGGGGCAGGGCTACTACTCGATGGCACTGTTCCCGTTCGTCATGACGATCGTGCTGCCCAACTCGGTGTTGCGGAACTGGCCGGCCTGGCTGGCGATCTACGGCTTCTTCACCATGGACCGCTGGCTGCTCGTGCACTGGCTGACGACCGGCCGGGCCCTGGAGTACCTGAAGATCACCTACGGATGGTGCCTGCTGCTGATCGTCGTGATGATGGTGCTGGTACTCCGATACCGGGATGCCAAGGCCGCTGGCACACTGGATAACGGGCTAGATCCGGACTGGATGACGGCTGGGACAAGCACTAAGGAGTCAGCGACCGATGACGACATCGAACGACCCGAAGGTGAATCTGACCGACGAGCAGTGGCGGGAGCGACTGACTCCTGAGGAGTTCGCGGTGCTGCGCCGCGCGGGTACCGAACGACCGTTCGTCGGTGAGTACACCGACACCAAGACCGAGGGCGTGTACGCCTGCCGGGCGTGCGGAGCCGAACTGTTCCGCAGCACCGAGAAGTTCGAATCCCATTGCGGCTGGCCGTCGTTCTTCGACCCGGCCGATTCGGATGCGGTGATCCTGAAGCCCGACAAGTCGCTGGGTATGCGTCGTGTCGAGGTCATCTGCGCTAACTGCCACAGCCACCTGGGGCATGTGTTCGAGGGCGAGGGCTACCCGACGCCCACCGATCAGCGCTACTGCATCAACTCCATTTGTCTGACGTTACAGCCGCGCCCGTAGGACCACCGTCACCCTCGGGTGCAAGCTCGCCGCCCCACATTAGCCAGTCACGGTCAACGCCGAACGCCATCGCGATCTGACGGACCTTTAGGTCCATCCGTCGCGGCGTCCGGCCATCTTCCATGTTCTGCCATTCGCGAGGGGTCACTCCGCAGCGCTCCGCTGCCTCTTTCTGAGTGATGCTCAGCTCCGCTCTAACCAGCTTGACCCTGTGCCCAAACCTGTCGGCAGGACGCCATCCCTGGGCAGGACGTGTTGCGCTTGTCATGCCACAAACAATAGCAACACGCATGACACGCTGCAACACATTGTTACGCCATGACCACACCAAACGACACTCCAACACTGTCTCGGTTGTTGACAACTACAATGTTGTAATTAACACTTCTGGGCATGCCATCCCCAACCCGTGAGCTGATCGAGATCCAGCTCGGATCGACGAAGCGGAAGTCCCTTACCGGCCTCGTACGCCAAGGCCGAGCAGCCGGACACGGCTGGCGCAAGATCGCCGATGTTGTCTCGCGTGAATCGGGAATCCCGGTCTCCCACACCACGATTGCCCGCTGGTTCGAGAATGAGGCAGTGGCCTCGTGAGCCACATCGTCGGTACCTTCCGGATGGTGGGCGACGACGGCGAGCCCGTACGGCCGACCACGCTCAGTTCACCGTTCGATGCGATCCGGTGTGTGACGTACGAGGGTCGGGAGTATTGGTCAGCGCGCGCGCTAATGCCACTACTCGGCTATGACTCCTGGCGCCGATTCGCCGACGCGGTGAGCCGGGCCAAGATCGCTGCCCGCAACAGCGGACACGAGGTGACCAGGCTTTTTGCCAGCGCCGTCAAGAAGTCCGAGGGCCGCGACGCCGAGGATTACCACCTATCCCGCTACGCCTGCTACCTGGTGGCACTCAACGGCGACCCCCGCAAGCCTGAAATCGCCGCCGCGCAGACCTATTTCGTCATCAAGACGCGCGAGGCAGAGGTCGTACAACACCAGATCCCCCAGACGTACGCCGCCGCCCTTCGCGCCGCCGCTGATCAAACCGAGCGGGCAGAGCTGGCCGAGGCCAAGATCGCCGAGCTGGCGCCCAAGGCCGAGGTTGCCGACAAGCTGCTCGACGCTGATGGCGACCTCTCGGTGCGCGACGCCGCCCAAGCGCTCACCCGCGCTGGCGTCAAGGTTGGCGCCACCCGCCTATTCGCCGAGCTGGACCGCCGAGGGTGGATCAAGCGCGGCGGCGAGGACGGCCGATACCGGGTGCGTCAATCGGCCATCGAGACCGGCTATATGTCGGTGCTCCCCCAGTCGCACTACCACCCGAAAACCGGGGTGCTGGTGCTCGACCCGCCACAACCGCGCGTCACCCCGAAAGGGATTCAACGACTACTCGCCGACTACGACAAGAGCTGAAATCCGTTCGACCACAACTGAATAGGAAAACCCCGACGGCGGGCACCTCTGCCAAGAACCACCCGGCCGTCGGGGCCACTTCAACCAGCCTAAAGGAGGCCGGTCATGTCCCACCGTATCTACACCCCTGCGCAGCGCGTCGGGGGTGGTGCCCGATGACCGTCGGCCACGTCTCGCACCAGACCGAGTACGCAAGCCTGGTCGTATCCCTCGGCGCCCTCAAGTCGGTTCGCCTCGGCACCGGTATTGACCGCGTTCTCGAAATCCAATTCGACGGCGGCACGCTCGTCACCCTGCCTCCGGAGGTGCTCGACGACATCATGCGCGAGCGCGTGCACCAGGCCGTCGCCAACATGGACCGCGAGCGGGTCGGGGGCGCCCGATGACGAACGCCATCAGGCGCCATGTGTTTTGCGTCGTCGCGCTGGTCGCCCTCTTGGGTGCGCTATTCGCCGAGTTCTCTAGGGAATACACGGTATTCGCCATCCTCGCCGCGCTGTTTCTGGTCGGGGTGCTGCTCGATCTCCAAGTGCACCGACGGGGCCGGTATCGCGATCGGTCCGCTGTCCTGATGGTCATCGCATTCGTGGCCATCGTGGTTGCCGGGATCTTCTCCGCACCGGCCGCGTACGCAGCTCCAATCACCCACCACCAGAACGGAATACACGAATGAACTTGCCTGAAAGCACAGTCACCCCGGAGCTGCTGGCCGCGTTGAACAAACAGCACGCCGACATCAAGGGCATCAACAACGCCGCGATCATCATCGGCCTACAGAGCAAGCACGTCTACGCCGGGACCGTCCCCGAGTCGGTGGTACGGCAGCGGCGGGCCAAGAACCGCGACGCCCGCCGCGCTCGACGCGGCAACGTCTCGGCCCTGCGCCGACAGGCTCGGCTCAATCGAAAAGTGCGGCGCCCTGGCCGCCGAATGCCTTACGACATGGGCTACTTGCTCGGCGCCGTTCCAGGTAACCCATGGCTGGTGGTCACCGACGATAAACCCGATCTATCCAGCTGGGACGGAGTGCGCGGGGCATACCAGCGGTTGCGTGACTCCGGAATGAACGCCGCCGAGGCGCTGGCCGAGATGGTCGATCCGAAAGCCGGTGCAGCCGAATGACCACACATCGCGACTCAAGCAACTGCCGTCACCGGCTCATGTTCCAACGGCTAATCGACGCTGTCGGAATCTGCCGAATCTGCGGAACCACAAAGGTCACAACCGAAATGCGCGCGGGTCGTCGTCGCGCCAGTCGCCGGAAGGTAGGTGCGTAATGCCAGAACCAACAAGAGCGTTGCTCGAAATGGTCTCCGAGATGGCCGACAAGCTCCAAGACCTAACAGCTCAAATCGACCCGGAAGCACCAACTTTCGTCGGTCGAGTCTGGAGCCCAAACGGTCTGCGGCAATACGTGGCCGAGTGGACGAACCTGTTCGATGAGCGCGACGCGCGCAAGCAAGCGCTCACGGACATGCTGGCCCATCTCCCCGCCGACGCGCACCCCGACTACGCCGCCGCCGTGATCCTGCACCACTTCGACGTTAAGCCGAAGGCGGGCAAGGAATGAAGACGCACCCGCACAACCGAAGCGACTGCCCGGCCGCCTTCCCCATCCGCGACGAACACGACTATGAGTGCACGCGCGATTACTTACATTCCGGCAGCCATATGGCAAGCACGGGGAGCCATGTTGTTGCGATCTGGGACGGCGAACTCGCCTGGTGCACCAGCGAGCACGAGGGCGAAAAGTGGTTCGGGAACACGGGTCGCGAGTGGGTGGAGGTGGCCGAATGATCGAGCCCGGTTCGCCTGAATGGCTGAGCATCATCACACCCTCGAAAGTCCCATCGATCCTTGGTATTTCGCGCTGGAAGTCGCAATACACTCTGTGGCACGAAATGGCCGGCATTATCGAACCGGCGCCGATCTCCGAGGCTCGGCAGGATGACTTCGACTACGGCCATGCGTGCGAGCTGGCCGCCCGCGAGTACTGGAAGTTCAAGAATCCGGATTGGCGCATCTCGCGTGGTGAGGTGCAGATCTCGAACCCGGATCTACCGTTCCCCAACCTCGCAACCATCGACTTGCGCGGATCTCGGGGCAGCCTGCGCCGCGTCGTCGAGGTAAAAACGGCACGGGATCTCGGCGAGTTCGGTGACGACGGCAGCGGCGAGATCCCCCGCGACTATGCCGCACAGATCCTCATGCAGATGTTGATCACGGGATGGCACGAGACCGCCGACCTGGTGTGCTGGGCGCAGTACGGAAAGCCTCGGATCTATCACGTCGAGTACGACGCCGGAATCGCCGAGGCGATCATCGGGCTATGCGCCGAGTTCGTCGAATCCCTTGCCACCGAGAATAAACCGGAGCTTGACAACACCATCTCGACCTACGAGACCGTGCGGGCGATGCATCCGGACATCGACAAGGGTACGGAAATCCAGCTCCCACCGGCCGAGGCCTACGAGCTACTGGCGTCCGACGGCACATTGAAGAACGTCGAGAAACAACTGCGCGGCCGTAAGACGGCGCTACTCGACCAGATGGGCTCAGCGCAATACGCCATGGTCGGCGACCTCAAGATTGCCGACCGTAGACCACACGCCAAGGGGTCCGTTGCCCTGGTGCTGGCAGGCAAGAACATCCAACAACTCAGCGACCAAATCGACGCCCAGAAAGGCATACCCGCATGACCGTTGACGCCACAACCACCGAGGTAGTTTCGGCCACCGAGACCGCGCTCGTAATAGCAGACACGCAAACCGAATTCACTCCGGCACAGATTGCCGCGCTCAAGCAATTAGGCGTAGACGACGCGCCGCGCGGTGACCTCGATGTGTTTTTCCACACGGCCAAGCGCCTCGGGTTGGACCCGTTCACCCGGCAGATCTATTTGATCGGCCGCAAGACGAAGGTCGGCGGCTACCGGGGCGAGCCGGAACGCTGGGAAACCAAGTACACGATCCAGACGAGCATTGACGGCTATCGCGTTACTGGGCATCGAATTGCCCGCCGCGAGCGCCTTGGGCGCCCCGTGGTGCGCCGCCAGTTCTGCGGCCGTGATGGAGCTTGGCAAGAGGTGCTGGTCGAGAATGGGCCGCCCGTGGCGGCCAAGACCGAGATCTTCTGCGACGGACAGCTTGTGGGCGAGGCGGTGGTCAAGTTCGCAGAGTATGCGCAGACAAAGGCCAATGGCGAGCTGACCGGGATGTGGCGGGATAAGCCCACGGTGATGATCGGCAAGTGCGCTGACGCCGCCGCGTGGCGGGCCGCGTTCCCGCAAGACTTCTCCGGCGTGTTCGAGGCCGCCGAGTTTGACCGTCACGAGGTGATCGACGGTGAGGTAATCAGCCAGCCGGTCCGGGTTCGCGCCGACCGGGCCGACCGCGGAATCAAGGGGTTGCGCGCGGCTGTAGAGGCACAGTTCATCGAGCACGCCGAGCCCGAACCCGCGACACCTGAAAACGATTCAGCACCCACGGAACCGACCCCCGAAGCTCCCGAGGTCGCCATGATCACGACAGCGCAGTCCAAGAAGCTGTACGCCCTGTTGCGTGCGAACAACTTGGAAGACAAGGACGCGGCACTCGCCTGGATCTCGGCGGCGCTCGGCCAGACCGTCGCCAGCACAAAAGATCTCACTAAGGCGCAGGCCATCACGGTAATCGACAAGCTCGACCAGCCGACCGAGGAACAACCCACCACAACAGAAGGGAATGAATAACCATGTCCGACAACGAAACCGAGAAGGCCGAGGAAGGTACCGAACTCGCGCCCGGCGACATCACCGAGTTCATCGTGGTACTGACGCAGCTCGACAAGGGCCGCACGCAGACCGCCGCGACCAAGGCGCTACACGAGTGCGTCGAGGCGGCGATGGCCACCGGCAAGAAGGGCGGCGTCGTCACGCTCAAGATCAAGGTCGAACCACGCGAATCCGGCGCGGTGTGCCTGGTCCCCGATGTCGTCAGCAGCCCCGCCAAGGACCCGGCCGGAACCATCTTCTTTGCCGACGGCGAAGGCAGCCTATCCCGCGACAACGCCGCCATGTACTACGGCACCAAGTAACCGAGAAAGGAATACAAACACATGTCCGACAACGTAATTGACTACCCCAACGAGCGCGTCGAGCTTATCGAGCCCGCCGAAACAACGACCGATGGACCGGTCTACCTGATCACCGCCAACGGTCAGCAGGGGCTCGATACCCGCATCATCGATGCACGCGAGCAGGCCCCCAATGCGTTCCCGCCGCGCAACGCCGCCACCCGAGTCGTCACCGACACCGCCTCATTCCTCGCCGAGATCAAGCGTCGCCCGCTTCTCGACGGTCGGTCAACGGTGTGGGGTTCTCGGCAGTACGGGACCGTCTCCGCGATCTACGACGAGCTGTATTCGAACGCCGAGGAGGAATACACCCGGCGCAACGACGCGCTGGTCCTGCAATTCGTGCGAGATCCCGACTGGAACACCCTGTTCACCGCTGCCGATGGCGAGTACCACGGTCAGGAAGAATTCGGCGACCTCATCGAGCAGGCCGGGCACCTCATCGTCTCGCACCCGGCCGCCGAACTCATGGAGATCATCGACAGCATCCGGGCATCGAGCAAGGGATCGTTCGAGTCCCAGATCAAGCGAGCGACCGGCAGCCAGACCCTGACTTACAGCGAGGAAGTCAACACCACGGCCGGATCGGTTACCCGACCGCTGGAGGTGCCGCGTGAGGTCACCCTCTCGGCGCGGCCATTCGAGGACTACCCCCGCGTGGACGTGACGTGCTGGCTGCGCCTGCGGATCGCTCAGGGCCGCCTATACCTCGGCCTGATCCCCAAGCCGTACGAGCACCTCGTGCGCGATGCCTGGACGCAGGTAACCGGCGATCTTGCCGAGCAGCTCGGCGTGCCGGTCTACGCGTCCAACCTCGGCAAGTAGGCCACCGTGAGCGCCCCGGTAATCACCGATCGGGCCGATCCCCGATATGCCGGGGCGCTCACCCGCCGCTGCGTCATCTGTGGCGCCAAGGCGGGCATCGACTGCCGCAACATTCTCAGCCTCGGCCAGCCCCTACCTGGCCGCCTGGTGCACATCGCGCGCATGGAAGACGAGGACCAATGATGGACGACGACTACTCGCTCGGCGAGTACATCGATGTCATACCGAGCCGTTCGGCCGGCCGAACTCGATTTTGGTCAGCGTCGTTCGAGTACTTGGGAGGCCGGTGGCATAGCTACCGCCCTATGCCGCATCGCGAGGTGACGGCATGATGCTTGGCCACACCGCCACGATCCGCAACCACTCTGTCGGCGGCGATTGGGAGGCCTCCCCCTCCGGATTGTTCGTGCCCCCCGATGTCAGTAAACGTAGGCATGATCTGCCCGTGGGTCTCGATTTGTTCTCTGGCGCAGGTGGTTTCAGCTGTGGTTTCCACCAAGCGGGATGGCACGTGGCCGCCGCCGTCGAGCACGACGTTGACGCCTCAATGACTTATTTGACCAACCTCGCTCGCCCCGGCGTGAAGATCCACGTCGATCCCGACCACCCCGTACTCGGCCCAAACGTCCACCGGCCCAAGAAGTCCAAGAGCAAGGGCGCTGTCCCGTTCGACGCGCACATTGGTTCCGGCTGGATATCCACCCAACCCGGCGACCCCGGCTGTGAGCATTTCTACGTCTACGACGTGAAGAACCTGACCGGCGAGCGCATCCTCGGCGATCTCGGCATGGAAGTGGGCGAGCTCGATTGTGTTTTCGGGGGGCCACCGTGCCAGGGTTTCTCCGTAGCTGGCCGTCGTGACGTTATGGACCCACGTAACTCGCTGGTGTTCGAGTTCGCCCGCCTGGTGTGCGAGATCCGGCCCAAGACGTTCGTGATGGAGAACGTGACCGGCATCCTCAACATGCGCACACCCGAGGGCATGCCGGTACTCGACGCCCTCGCCGCCTACATGTCCGGACGCGGATACAGCGACTATGAAGCACTGCGGCAAGCCCTTGGCGGTGCGCCCAATGCCAAGGCCGGTGTGCGCGATTCCATGTCCGGCAAGCGCTCCAGGAAGGCCGAGGACCGCGAGCCGACCGACGACGGCCAAGAAGCACTGTTCGAGATGGACACATGAGCGCGGCCACGCCTACCCCCGGATTCCGGTTCATCTGCCATCGATGCTCGCGCCACTTCTGGTCAGTACAGGTGGTCACCGACTGCCCTCGCTGTCGATTCGCGCAATGGAAAGCGTTCCCCTATGCCGACGTTGAGGTCGGGCAAGCGAGTGGCGCATGAGCGCGCCAGCACCCATCGAGATCCCCGAGCCGATCTATCGCTACTACGCCACACCCCGCGAGAGCAGCCCCTGTGCAGGCGGCTGTGGCGATGTGATCCTGCCGGGCGAGCTAATGGCCAAGTACCGAGACGAAATCCGTTGCAAGAGATGTGCAGAGAGGTGGACGAAATGACGGCCCCAGAGGAAATGCTCGAAGTGTCAACCCGCGAGCACCAGATGACGGCCATTCGAGACGATGGCCTGTACCGGCACATCCGTTTCGCTCAGCCGGGTACCAGCATCTGGCATTTCGACCTCGTGACATGGCCAGGCCACCTGGTGATCAGTGGAGACATCGGCGGCTACCACTTTGCGCGGCTGCCCGACATGTTCGAGTTCTTCCGCAATCCCGTTGGGTACGTCAATGCGCACTACTGGGCCGAAAAGCTTTGTGGGCCAACACGGTCAATGTCGTTCTCTGCGGACGTGTTCAAACGGTTGGTCTACGGCCACTTTCGTCACTGGTGCGAGTGGAACGACGGCCCGCACTGGCCACTCTGGAGCGCAATTTGCGAGGGGCTGTTGCGGTACTCGGATGACTACGACGAGACCGCCGCGCATATGGCACTACAGGAATTCCGTCACGGCGATTTCGAGTTCGTCGACTCTTGGGAGTGGGAACTCAAGGACTACGACTTCCACTTCCTGGTGGCGCTGCACGCGATCGTGTGGGGCATCAGCCGGTACGACGCGGCCAAGACGGCGGTGGCGTAATGCCCATCCGTCCGGAGAACCGCGACCGGTACCCCAAGGACTGGGCCGAGATCTCGCGTCGCATCCGTTTCGAGCGCGCCAAAGGCCGCTGTGAGTGCGTCGGCGAATGTGGCCGCAACACGCACCGTGGCCGGTGCCCGAATCGGCAAGGGCTGCGCGCATACGGCACCGGCAGTCGCGTCGTTCTGACCGTCGCGCACCTGAACCACACCCCCGAGGACTGCCGCGACGAGAACCTGCGCGCGATGTGCCAGGGGTGCCATCTGCACTACGACGCCGAGCACCACGCGCAGACCCGCCAGCGGACGCGTACAGCGGCGCTCGAGGCGCAGATGGAACCGATGTTCGAGGTAGTGCGGTGAGCGGTAGTGCACGGGAGAGTCGACATCGCCCGCCCGAGCCGACATTGCCATATGGATACACCGACGACGTGCCAATCGTGCATGACCCGCTCGACCCGCATCCGGAAGTTCCGACGCCAATTGAGCTGGTCATGCGCCTCACGCTGTCGGAACGCAAGGAGCGCAACAAGGCACTTGTCGCCTTGTCCCGCAGCAAGTTCGAGTACGCGATGGACCGATACCTGACCGGCAAGAATGTCGTGGCAGTCTGCGCGCTGGTGTCTGGCGGTGACGATTCCTACACCGTCGCGAACGTATTCCGTGATTTGACAACCCATCACGTCCACGCCAACACCGAGACGGGCATCGAGGCTACGCGCCAGTTCGTCCGTACGACCGCCGCCGAGTGGGACATGCCGTTGATCGAGCATCGCCCCAAGCCTGGCCAGGGCTATTTCGATCTGGTGCGCGGAAATGTGATGGCGCGCAGTCGTAAATCTGGCGAGTTCGTGCGTTCATGGCCTGGCGGTTTCCCCGGCCCGGCAGCGCACGCGATCATGTACCAGAGACTCAAACAGCGTGCTCTAGAACGCATTCCACACGATTTCGGGATCAGTCGGTCACGCAAGGATCGCGTGGTATTCATCGGTGGACGTAGACGGCCAGAGTCCAGAGTCCGCGCCACCGTCCCCTATCACGATGCATACGGAACGCTCGACTGGAACTCCCCGATGGCGGTTTGGCACAAAGCTGACTTGCGGACATACCGCCTGATGAACCCCGAGATTCCGCGCAACCCTGTCGCCCGAATCCTCGGCATGTCCGGCGAGTGCGGCTGTCTTGCCAATGCCAGCCCCGGCGAGCCGGAGCGCTGGCGCCAAGCGTTTCCGGATGATCCGTTCATCATCAAGGTAGGCGAGGTTGAGGCCGAGATTGCCGACCGCGACGACATACCGGCTCACCGAAAGCGGTGGGGTTGGGGCGGCGCCTATGCCGACCCCGACGAGGTGGAGGAGTTCGCCCGTAACGCCGTGTGCTCGTCGAGCTGCGGGCACGACCCACTGCTCGACATGATGGACCCTCTGTTCGAGGTGGTGCCGTGATCTTCGTCGAACTCGAATGCGATGCAACCGATTGCGATGCCTCCGAGACAGTTGATGTCTATTTCAACGACATGGAGAACGGCTCAGAGGTGCGGTCGTACGCGCCGGAGGGTTGGCAACTCGTCAGGTGTGATGTGAGCGGCTACGCGCTGGCGCTGTGCCCCGAGCACAGATGCCGAGGCACTTGGTTCCCCATCGACGGCAAGCTCACCAACGTCTGCGGCTGCGGAGCCTGCGCATGAGGCCGCCAGCAGAGCCGCTCGTCGTCGTGTGGCGCAATCAGATACCGCACCGCTGCACGCTCATCCATTGGGGCCGCAAGTGGAAGTACACCGACCACGAGCACCGGCTGATCAACCTACGGCGCGTGCACGTGTGGAGCGCACACTCGCCGGTCATCGGCGGCGAGGTGGTATCGACTCGGACCCCGAAAGCGAGGGCCTGGCACAACATCGCGTTCTACCAGGCCGACGGCAAGCCGATGATCCTCGGTGCCCCCAGTAGCCGACCCGAGTACTCGATTGCCGATTGGCCGGACGAATGACGCGCACCCCCGAGAGCTCAGCCGCCTACCGCGCCGGTCTGTGCATCGTCTGCCTGACCGAGCCTCATGCGCCGGGTAGGCCGCGGTGCGACGCCTGCGATCAGAAGCGACTCCGAACTACCGCGACCAACCAGAAAGGGCAGTAATGGGCCTCCCATGGGTCCGTTTGGACTCACAATTCGCGTCAAATCCGAAGATTCTCTACCTGATTGAGGACAAAAAGTTCCGCGCAGCGTTCGTGTGGACGGCCTCGCTCGGGTACGCCGGAACGCACGGAACCGACGGTTTTCTGCCCAAATCGTGCCTTCCGTTCCTGCATGCGACGAAGGCCGACGCAAACTCATTGGTTGACGTTGGCCTATGGCTCGAGAGGCCGGGCGGATGGGAGATAAACGGCTGGTTGGAGTTTCAGCCGTCCAATGAGGAGACGCAAGCGCGTAAGGCTCGTGCAAGCGCTGCCGCAAAGAAGCGTTGGCATGGCGGGGGTGCCCAATGAGCATGCGGCAAGCAATGCGTCTGGCATATGCAAAATGCATTGCACCCCAAGCAAAGCACGTACGTACGGACGGACGTACTAACGAACGTCTTTTCTTACTTCTGGGGATAAATCTCATGTTGGGTAACGCACGCGAGAAACGCCCCGGAATCACTCCGAAATCACTCGCATTGCCGCCCAATTCGCCCCAGGAGCGACGAACACTGGCTTGCCGGTACCGCCGTACCCCCCGTTATGCACAGGCCAACTCAGCCCCGAAAACGACCACCGAACGGAGACACACGATGACCGAGAATGCACCCCGAGGCCAATTCGTCGGACCGCACCTGTCCAACGGTGACCGCGTGGCCATTGCGCTACCCGACGGCTTGCTGTGCACCGGAGTGTGGCTCGACGGGGTGATCAGCACCAAGACGCGCACGCTGGCGCCGTGGCGCATTCACAAGCGGACCGACGGCGGTTGGACTCGCTGGGCCATCTGCAAGCAACACGCACTCGACGAGTGCGAGCCCTGGTGCTATTTCGAGACCAGCGCAGAGGCTTACAAGGCGTTCGCAGCGTTCGAGCCGGGAGTGTTCTGATGAGCCGGCCAAACGCACTCGAATGGGCGAACCGCCCGGATACGCCCAATCTCAAGGGAATTCGCCGCGCGTTGGTAGCGGACGGGATATACGTCGTTGCGTTGCATCGCGGCCCTGACCTATGGGTGACGACGTTTGGCGAGAATTGGCCCGAGGAAACGGTCTATCGCGGCGTGTGTGAAGACGACGCGCTGGCGGCTGCTCAGCGGCACCACGACGCACGTCAACGAGCCCTCGCATGGGAGCGGTACATGCTCGACAACGACCCGCCGAAGGCCGATCTGGAGGCCCGCATCCACGCGCTGGAGAACCCGCCATGTTGCGAGGGTGGCCCGCAGTGGGGCCATGCCTGGACATGCCCGAAATGCCCGGACTAGACAAAGGAATTCGTCAGTTGACCAAGTGCAAGCGCTGCGACCGTGCTACCGAGCTGTTCGTGTGCAAGGCGTGTGTGAGCGAGCTGCGCGACCGCCTGCGCGCGCTGCCGTGGTGGCTCGATCGACTCACCGAGACCGCCGTCGGCCAAGCGCGATTGAGCCCAAGCGGTCGCGGCGGCCGACGCCCTGTGCTGCACGGCGACGACAGCCTCGTGAGCCACGTCGAGCCGTTCCCTCGCGACAAGGACACCACGCCCACCGAGAAGGACCAGCGGGAGCGCCACCAGGCCGCGTTATGGCATGCGCTGGCACTCGGACGGGTCAACGGACACGCCAGCGACGAACTGGACCGCATTGGCAACGCGTTGTCGACCACCATCCGCGACATGTGCGAGACGCGCGGTCTCGATGTGCCCGAGTTCCGCACGCGGCCAAACGTGCAGCCCGTCAACGATCCCGAGCCCGCGCGGGCCTACGTCCCTGATGTCGCGGCCTCCCTACTGCCGAACGCCTGCGCACGGTGCTACATGGCCCTGCCAACGTCCGCGACCGGCACCCTGTGCGACGACTGCGACGGAGCCCCCGAGCTGCGCACCCCCACCCCGGCGCCAGCCGACAACCTGCGGGTGACGTACACCGGCAAGCGCGACGAGGACACCTTGCCGGTGACGGCTATGGCGCGCATGGCCAAATGGCTGTACCGGCACGCTGGTGACGTGGCCTTGCAAGAGAACGCCGCCGAGGTGTGCGACGAGATCGAACGGGTATTCCGGGCCGCGACCCGCGCAGTCAACCGCCCGCCGGAGCCGATGACCATCGGGCCGTGCACCACCGATCCCGCGCCCGACGAGGTACTCACGGCGCGAACCGAGAAGGGCGACAGGGCGACCCGGTGCGGCTATGCGCTCACCGCGCCGCACCACGCCAACCTGATCGTGTGCCCACAGTGCGAGACCGGACACCTGGTGTCCGATGTGCTGGCACGCAACCTCGGCGAGCTCGACGACCGCAATGCCACCGTGCGCGAGCTGGTCGACGTGATACTCCCCCGTCTCGATGAGCACGTACCACAGCGGACCATCGAGCGTTGGATCCAGAACGGTGAGGTGTCGGTGCGTGGCCACGACGCTCACGATCACCAGATGGTTCGCATTGGCGATGTCCGGCGAGTGCGTGCGAGACGACCGCGACACGCAAAGCGTGCCTGACCAGCGATGATGTGATCGTGTGGCAAAATGGCGCTCAACATGTCAGTGGGTGATCTGTATCTACTGCATGAAACCCCCGGCCTAGCTGGGGGTTTCGTCGTATCAGGGGCAGGTGTCAGACCCCCGGCGTAGAACTGGCCAATGAACGCCTACACGGCCATTCGGCAGATCATCGAGAGCATGCCGAACTTCTTCGGGCTTACCCAGAAGGTGACGATCGGGGCCGAGGGTGAGACCGAGACCAGGGTCTACACCCAGGAAGACATTGCCAGTCACGTCGCGGCGAATCTCGCAGACAAGATCCACACCAAGGGATGCCTGGTTGTTGAGCTGCCGCCCGTGGAGACCGACGAGTACGGAAGCCGCACCGTCCGGGTTCCGATGAACGGCCAGGCGTGGGCCTACGGCGAGGTACGCATCAGCGACCAGGGCGACCGGCTGGTCATCGTGGACATCCCCTCGCGACTACCCATCGACGATGCTCCTGCGTTCGCCGCCGCCGTGCTGGCCGCCTACAACGCTGCACGCACTCGTCGATAGGAACTGATGAGCAACCTGCGCAACGGCAGTCTTGAGCGCAAGGTCAAGCGTGAGTTCCGGCAGCGGTGCAAGGCCACACGTGCGGTGTGCTGGCTGTGCCGCCAGGCCATCGACTACGACGCACCACCACAGACCCCCGAGGCGTTCGAGCCCGACCATTACCACCCTGTCGAGACCCATCCCCACCTCGGTTACGACATGACCAACCTGCGGCCATCCCATTGCCGCTGTAACCGAGCACGGCAGGACACCCCACCCGAACAGGGCCGATGGGTTCCGGCCGACTGGTGAGCCTCTGAGCCTCACGACGGGGGGTATGGGGTCGCAATCTCTGTAAACGACAGGCCAGGCGACTCCGCGGTAAGGCTCCATTTTCGCAAACGCTCATCGAGTAACACCGGTGACATCTGGTGTCACCCGAGGAGGTGCCCATGCCTGCCGCCCATGGGACCAGAGCCCGCTACAAGTCCGGATGCCACTGCGAGGCCTGCAAGCTGGCCGAATCGACCTACCAGCGCCAGCGACGGCAGACGAAAAAGGGCGAGCCGGAAGGCCTGCGCGTCGCGCCGGTCACCCGGCTCAGCGCGTCACCCACAGCGCCAGTCGTCAACACCCCGCGCGGTGAGCCTGGCGATGTCGAGACCGGCGTAATCACCGAGATCGATGCACTCGGGGTCGCGGCGTCGCGTCCCGGCCTGGTGCAGACCGCGTACGCGCTGGCGCGGGTGCTCGACAGCCAGCTGGCCATCGCACAGCACCCCTCGGCCGCCCGGCAACTCTCGGAGCTGATCGACAAGCTGCGCAAGAGTGGCAGCGTCGGCAAGGGCAGGCTCGCCGCCGTGCGGGCGATGACCCGCCAGGCCGGAACCGGTGAGGCCACGGGTTGAGCACCGCGTGCGCAGAGCGCATCCTCGGATGCACCGAGCCGCGCATATTCACCCCGCCGCGCCGCGAGCTGACGCCACAGACCTCGCACGGGTTCGCGTGCATCGCGTTCGCCGAGCAGCTGCTTGGACTGCGGTTGTTCCCGTGGCAAGAGTGGCTGTTGATCCACGCACTCGAACTCAACGAGGACGGGATCACCTATCGGTTCCGGTTCGTCCTGGTCGAAGTGGCCCGGCAGAACGGCAAGTCGCTGGTTCTGCTCGTGCTGGCGCTCTGGCACCTGTACGCGCTCGATTCCAAGATGGTGATCGGCACCGCGCAGGATCTCGCCCGCGCCGAGAAGTCGTGGGACGAAGCCGTGCAGTGGGCTGAGGACGACGAGGAACTCGCACACCTCATCGACAAGGTGGACCGTGGGCACCCGAAGTTCATGCGGCTGGCCAAGACTGACGAGACACCCTGGTATCGCGAGTATCGGGTGGCAGCTGCCACCCGGCGCGGTGGTCGTGGTTTCTCCGGCGACTTGATTCTGCTCGACGAGTTGCGTGAGCACACCAACTGGGATTCGTGGGCAGCGGTCACCAACGCCATGAACGCGCGCCCGCGTGGTCAGGCGTGGGCGTTCTCCAATGCCGGGGATGCGATGTCCATCGTCCTGCGCTGGCTGCGCACGACGGCACACCAGGCGCTCGGGTGGCCCGACGGCGACGCGGACGCAGCAGTTCTCGGCGAGCTGGACGCCGAAATGGAGGAATACCTCGCCGAGCACGCCGACGAGGATATGACCGGCTGGTTTGAATGGTCGGCACCACCGAAGGCTAAGCGCACTGACCGGCAGGCGTGGGCGCAGGCCAACCCCTCGATGAATCACACTGAGATCACCGAGGATTGCGTCACCGAGGCCACCATTGCCGGGGCGCTGCGGGGCAACCCGCCGCACATGTTCGAGACCGAGGTGTTGTGCCGGTGGGTCTCGATGGCCGACGCCGGACCGTTCCCCGAGGGATCTTGGGCTGAGACCCTGGACAACACCGCACGTCCCGCCGAGGGCAGTCAACGGATTGTGTGCGTGGATGTTTCGTGGACCCGAACGCATTCCTACGTCGCGCGGGTAGGCCTTGACGACGACGGCAAGCCGGTGGCCGGCATAAGCGCCGACCGCGCCGGAACCGATTGGGTGATCCCTTGGCTTGTCGAGCACAAGGACGGTTTCGCCGGAGTGGTCATGCAGTCCAACGGCGCGCCCGTCACGTCCCTGATTGAGGATGCCAAGGCCGAGGGCCTGAACGTAATCGAGTGGGGCGGCGCAGACCTCGGCATTGCTACCGGCAAGGTCTGGGACCACATGAACGACAAGAGCATGCGCCACCTGGAGCACCCCGGCCTGGACGCCGCCGCGACCAGCGCGGCAATCAAGGTGCTTTCACAAGGCGCATGGGTCATCGACCGAGCGAAGTCACCCACCGACGCCGCGCCACTGCAAGCACTGATAGGCGCCGTGTGGGGCCTGGAAACACTTGAGCCGGAGAGCCGTTCGGCCTATGAGGACGAGGAGTTGATGGTTGTTTAAGCGAAAGCACCCCGCGTCTGGCCGCGAGGCGATCTGGAATCTGGTTTCTGGTAGCACTATTCGCGCTGTGCTGGCGACCGAGGTAGGTCCCAAACTCATCTTGCGAGCTGCGAGCGTCTACGAGCCGGGCCGGGAATGGGTGGCGGCCGACGGGGAGATCATCATCGACGCAACCAGCGTGGACTACGTACAGGTTCTCTGATGGGCATCACGGTCAGCGGCGGTATGCCGATCCCCATCGGTACACCGTGGTCGCGGTACTCCCCCATCCAACAGCGCATCGACATATCACCGTTCCTGTCGCTGGAGTACTTCGAGATCTGGCGCCTACAACCGTCGGTGCGGCGCGTGGTGTCCTTCCTGGCGCGCAACATCGCGCAACTCGGCATCGGAGTGTTCGAGCGCGAGTCAGACTCCGAACGGGCCAAGGTCCCCGATCATCCTCTGGCCAAGATCCTTGCGCGGCCGAACCCGAAGATGACGCCGTATCGGTTCAAGTCGACACTGATTCACGATCTCGGCATCTATGACGTTGCGTACTGGCGCAAGCTGCGCATCGGGTCCAGACTCGTTGGCCTACAACACTTGCCGCCGCGCCTGGTTACCCCGGACAACTACAACACACCGGGCCTGTCCCCTACGTCATTCAAGCTGGCCGGTCCCGCTGGCGCGGGCGGTGAGGTCATCCCGGCTGACGACGTGTTCTATGTGCGCGGGTACGGCGGCATCTACGACATCGGGATCTCCCCGCTGGAGTCGTTGCGCCAGATCCTGCGTGAAGAGTGGTCCGCGAGCGAGATGCGCGATCAGATCATGCGCAACGGTGCCCGCATGTCGGGCTACCTCTCGCGCCCGAAGGACGCACCCGCGTGGACCGACAAGGCCCGAGGGCGGTTTAGGGAGTCGTGGCGATCTCAGTACTCGGGGGCTGACGCCACTCAGGCGGGCGGCACGCCGATCCTGGAAGACGGCATGACGTTCGTCGAGGCCAGCCAGACCGCAAAAGACTTGCAGTACATCGAGGGTCGCAAGCTCACCGACGAAGAGGTCTGCCGGTCCTACTTCATCCCGCCGCCCATGATCGGCATTCTGGACCGGGCGACGTTCGCGAACATCACCGAGCAGCACGCCATGCTGTACCAGGACACCCTCGGCCCACTGCTGGAGCAGGTGGAGGACGAGATCGACCTCCAGCTGCTTCCCGAGCTGGAACCTGTTACACCGGAACGGTTTTTCTGTGAGTTCAACCTGCGCGACAAGTTGACCGGCAATTTCAAGGACCGCGCGGGCATCATGCAGACCGCCGTTGGTGGCCCCTGGCTGACCATCAATGAGGCTCGGGCGCTGGACAATCGCCCACCCGTGGAGGGCGGGGACGAATTGATCAAGCCGCTGAACGTCACCCAGAACGGTGACCCCAACCCGATACCGGCCGAGGACCAGACGCGGGACGCACCGGCTGATGACGCGGCCACCGACGAACTCGACGACGACGAGGAGATCTGATGCTCACCAAGAACACGCCCATAGGCCAGGTGAAGGCAGGCCCGGATGACGGGCTCAAAGAAGGCGAATTCATCGTCTACCCTTCAACATTCATCAAGGTGCCAGACAGCTATGGCGACATCGTGGCCCCCGGTGCGTTCCTCAAAACCATTGCGACGTGGAAGAACTCGGGCGACACATTGCCCGGACTGTTCGGCCACCGGATGGATGATCCCGATTTCTTCGTGGCCGGTGCGCTCGATATGGGCGAGGACGAGCATGGCTGGTGGGTCAAGGGTGAGTTCGATCTGGAGTCCCCCAAGGGCATGCAGGTCTATCGACTGGTCAAGGGGCGCCGTCTCAATCAGCTCAGTTTCGCGTATGACGTGATCGATGAGGCGGGTGTCGAACTCGAAAATGGCGTGAAGGCCAACGAACTTCGTGAACTCAAGGTCTATGAATTCTCATTCGTGCCGCGCGGCGCGAATCAGGACACCTCCGTGGTGGCAGTGAAAGCGATCTGCGATCACGTCGCCCAGGAGGTCAAAGCTGGCCGCGTGCTGTCGGCCAAAAATGAGGGAGCGCTACGCGGGGCGCATGAGGCTATCGGCCGCGTCCTGTCCGCTCTCGACAGCACACCTGACGAGGAAAAGGCCAGCGAATCCGGCCCGCCTGCGCCAGCACCCGACGAGGTGCCCGTGCAGACCAGCCGCAAGTCGTCCGTCGCATCCTCGGCGCACAAGTTGATCGAGCTGGAACTCGCCAGCGCGATCTAAACCCCTGAATCAAAAGGAGATTCACATGACGACTGCACGACTGTTGCAGCTCAAGGAGCGCGCCGACGCGGCACTCAAGACGGCGCGCGACATCGCAGAGAAGGCCGTAGCCGACGGTGGCCGCGACTTCAAGGACAACGAGCAGGTCGAGTACGAGACCGCTGTGGCGGCGGCCAGGGACATCTTGGACGCCATGAAGGCGGTCAAGGCTGACGAGGCAATCTTGGCCGAGGCTAAGAGCTTTGCCGACAACATCGGTGTTCCGGAGACCAAGGGCGGCCACGCCGAGCTCAATCTGAGCCTGGGCGCGACCGTGATCCAGTCGCCCGAGTTCAAGGCGATGATGGACCGATTCAAGACCGGCAATGGCGAGTTCCGCATCCCGGACCGCGCCAAGATCCAGTCCGACGCGATCTCGCTCAAGTCGCTGTTTGTGGGTCAGTCCCGTACCAGCGCTGGCGCGTTCATCGTCCCGGACCGTACAGACATCGTGGAGATGCTGGGCCGTCGGCCATTGCGTCTGCGTGATCTGTGCGCCAAGCGTCGCACCACCTCGGACGTGGTGGAGTTCGTGCGCGAGACCAGTCACACCAACAACGCCGCTCCGGTTCCGGAGGCCACCAGCTCGGCGGCGCCTACCGCGCCGGGTTCGGCCGGCCCACTGGTGAACAACCCGAACGGCGGCTACAAGCCCGAAGGCTCTTGGGCTTTCGAGGTGAAGCAGGCCACGGTCAAGACCATCGCCGAGTGGGTGCCGGTCTCCAAGCGGGCACTTGCCGACGTGGCGCAGCTGGAGGGCCTGATCAACGACGAGCTCCAGTTCGACATCGCCGAGGCCGAGGACAACCAGTTCCTCAACGGAGACGGCACGGGTGAGAACCACACCGGCATCCTGAACACCTCCGGTATTCAGACGCAGGCGTTCACCACCGACATCTTCACCTCCCTGCGCAAGGCGATCACGAAGCTGCGCACCGTGGGCCGCGTTCAGCCGAACGCGATCCTTGTGTCCCCAGCCGTCAAGGAGCAGATCGAGCTCACCAAGGACGAGATGGGCCGGTACTACTACGCCGGACCGTTCAACACCGGGATCACGACCCTCTGGGGCCTGCCGGTCGTCGATTCGGAGATCATGCCCGACACGCATGCGCTGCCCGGTGACTTCTCCAAGGCTGTCATCTGGGACCGCGAGCAGACCAGCATCACCATGACCGACTCGCACGCGGACTTCTTCATCCGCAACCTAGTCGCGGTGCTGGCCGAGGAGCGTAACGCGTTCGGCGTTACCCGCCCGCCCGCCTTCTGCAAGACGGCGGTGGCGTGATGACTCTGCGCGAGTACGAGGTGGCTACAGGCGACCCCTGGGGCCGCACAACTACTGTCCAGCTCTCCGACGAGGACGCCAAGGCGCGCGGTTTGATCCCGCAGGCCGAGGCCGAGCCGGACGGGACCGACCCGGCACAGACCGGCGAGGACTCCGGAGACGCCGGGTCAGGCGAGAAGGAAGCCAAGGCACCGGCCAACAAGGCCGCGCCGAAGGCTCCCGTCAACAAGGACAGCGCGCAGGCGTAATGCCCGAGCTGGACGAGGCTGCCGTCGAGCAGTACACGCAGGGGCGGCTAGTCGCCGATGATCCGGAGACTGGCCGCCTTCTGCGTGCCGCCCTGGCAGCTGCTCGCACCTACTGCGGGTGGCACGTGGCACCGATCAAAACTGACGACATGGTGGAGATTGACGGGCCGGGCGGTAGGTCACTGATACTGCCCACGCTCAAACTCGTGTCACTCGCCGAGGTCCGCGAGCGGGCCACCTCATACGGCGGGGCCGTCGATGAGGTGGTCTACGCGCCCGCTCAACTCGAGGTTTCCCGTCGAGGCATCGTACGCAAAAGGCGCGGCGTCGCAGGTCAAGGCCCCTGGTGGACCGAGGATCTCGGCGCAATCACGGTCAAGATGACCCATGGATTCACCGCCGATGAGGCCGAGGACTGGCAGGGGGCGGTGCTCTCGGCTGTCGATCGCGCATCAACCATGCCCGGCGGCGGGCCGTTCATCGCGATTGGCCCGTTCCAGTACGGAGCCACCGCATCGTCGAGCGCTCACTCCCAATTCAGCGACGCTGAGCGCGACACATTCAACCTCTACCGACTTGAACCCGCACCATGAGCGAATGGGTGACGGTCACACCGCTTGGCGGCAAGGACCCCATTACCGGCGACCAGCTGCCCGACGGCACACCGCTACGCCTCATGGCGTTGGAAGTCGCGCCCGGTAACACGCTGTTGCGGTTCGGGATTGGCGGCGATCTCGACTCTGTGGAATTCACCACCTACCTGCCGTTGCGCCACCGGGGCGCCGACGGCACGTGGACACCGAGCGCAGCCGTGCTGTCGACACCCTTCCGCATCGAGGTACGCGACCGCAAATGCCTTGGACGCATGCAGGAATGGAACTCACGCCGCCGAGGCGGCATAGCCGTACTGTGCCACTCCGCAACAGGCAAGGGCGCCTGATGCGCATACAGGCCAACCCGGCGCCAGCGCTGCGCGCCTGGCTCACCCCCAAGTTCCCCGGCATCACCGTCGCCGACGCGGTACCGGACGAATGGACCCCCGACGACGCACCGGTCATCGTGCTCGCCGACGACGGCGGCCCCGTCATCGTGTCGTGGTCAGGTCAGATTGTGCGGTCGTATCACGTCATTCGCGTCACTGCGCGCGGACGGATCCGCACCGCGGTCAACGAACTCGCCCGCACCGCAGTAGGCCATCTGTCGACCGCACGCGTACCGGGCATGAAGATCTACGGCGTCGGCGCGGTGCTCGAATCCCGCGACCCCGAGACTGGCGCACTGCTCGCCTCGGCGCTCGTGAACGCCCAGGCGCGATCCGTGGAGATCTGATGGCCAAGGACCCGACGTTCACCCTGAACAAGAAGGCCATCGCCGAGCTGGCAAAAAGCGCTCAGGCACAGGCTGTTGTGACCTCGGTAGCCAGCGACGTTGCAGCCGCGATCGGCGGCGAGGCCGAGGTCGTCGAGTACACCACCGACCGCGCCGTGGCCGCCGTCAAGATTCCAGCGTTCGACCAGGCCGCCGACGGCGTGCTTTCACGCGCTGCCGCGTCGGCCGGAATTCACATCACCACTCAGTAAGCGGCACTAGGCCGCAACAAAGTTTCACCGACCACCGCCCGGTGGCCGGTGTTTGTCCGTGCGCGCCGTCGCCCGGACTCGATCAGAAGGAGAATCACATGGCAGGTAATGCCGACAATGTGAAGCTGTGGGACGGCGCTGATGTGCTGATCTACACCGGCACCGATAGCCCGTACGACATCACTTCACCAGCCACCGTCAACAACCTCCCGGCGACGATCACCGATCCGTGGCCGCCTCTGTGGAAGTACGTCGGACTTCTGCACGGTGACAACGGTTTCGAGAACACCCGCGAGTGGAACGAAACCGACATCACCGCATGGGGTTACGGCGTCGTCAAGGTGGCGTCCAAGAACCTCAAGGTGGAACGCAAGTTCACCGCCTTGGAGGACAACGAGACCACCACGTCGCTGATCTGGCCCGGTTCCTCGGATACGGCCATCGTCGTGCCCAAGCCCGCCAGCCGCTTCATCGCGTTCCAGCTGGTCGACGACCTCGGCCACACCACGCGCTACATCTCCAAGCTGCGCTCTCGTGTGTGGGCGGCCAACGCCAACGAAAAGGAAGGCGCCGCAGACGGATACCCGTTCACCGCGCGCATCTTCCCGAACAGCAACAAGGAGCTGTTCGCGCTCCAGAAGTCGGCGGCGTAGCCATGGTGAAAGTCGAGCTGACCAAGGAAACCGAACACTTCCCGGAGGGGTCCGTGATCGCGGTCGACGAGAACTCGGCCCGCGTGCTCATCGCCCGCAAGGAGGCCAAGCTCGTCAAGCAGACCGAGCCCGAGGTGGTCGAGTCGGGCGGCGAGCGGGCACGCGCCATCAACGCCGCCGCCAAGGCCAAGGGCGACAGCGATGGCAAGGCCGAGACCGGCCCCGAAACACCGGACAAGGCACCGGATTCCAAGTAGTCCCACAACCGTCACCCTGCGCCGTAACCCTCGGCGCGGCGCAGGGTGGCTCCACCTTTCCATCGCCGGGGAGCCGAGGGAGAACTGAAATGACCAAGCAAACAACACCTTCCAACGAAGATAAGGCCGATAGCGCGGCTGAGGCCGAGGCCAAGGGCATCGAGACCATGACCCTGGAATTCGGGGGTCACGGTTACGAGATCCCGTCCACCGTTGACGGATGGCCCATCGACGCACTGGAGGCCGCCGAGGCCGGATTGCCGTCCGCGCTGATGCGTAGCGTGCTCGGACCTGCGCAGTACGCGGCGTTCAAGGCGCGACACCGAACCGTCAAGGATCTGCGGGACATGTCCGATCTCATCGCACAGACGTCGGGATTCACCGCGCTGGGAAACTAGGCATGCCAGTGATCCGCGCAGCATCGACATGTGTTGTGCTGCGCGGATTTCTGGCATTGCTTCGGGCGCATCCGGATCTGATCGAGGCCGACCTGTCCCACTTCCATCAGATCGACTATCGCGACCGCTGGCGCCGCGACGCGGACGGTGTCCGGCGATTGACACTGCGCATGATCCACGTGCGCGTCCGTCACCTTCCCGCCACTTCTGCCCTCTCCCTTCACTTCTCAAACGGTCGTTCAGTGTGGGACCTACACGCCCATCTGCTGGCCGATCTGGCGACGGCGTGGACCGGACAGAAGTACGACCGAACCGGCGAGCAGTCCGGCGCCGATCAGGAACGCAGCTCTCGTCGCCAGAAGCGGCGCGAAGCATCGCGCAAACGCGCACGCGTGCACAACAACCGATCAGTGGCCGCCGACATCGCCCGCGCCAAAAGCAATGCGACAGCAGGACAGAAGGGGGTAACCGATGACGGATAAGGGAACCAACATCGGCTACGCGATGCTCCCCGTGGCCCTGTCATTCGAGAACATCACCGGGGAGATCGCGGGCAAGCTCGGGGTTCCGCTCAAGGCCGCTGGCATGAAGGCTGGAGCCGACGCCGGGGCCGCGATAGCAGCCGGGGTTGATCAGGCCAAGGGCAAGGTCGAGGCCGCCTCAACCAAGGTCGCGACGGCGCTCAAGAAGGTTGAGGACCAGGCGGGCAAGACTCGCGTCGCGGAGGCTCAGCATCAAGCACTGCTGGCCAAGGGCATCACCGACGCCGGAAAGCTGGCCGCCGCCGAGGAGAAGGTGGCCGCCGCTCGACGCAACGAGACGGCGGCCACCAACGCGCACACCAACGCGACCGGCGCACTCAAGAACGCGCAGGACGGCCTCACCCGTGCAGAGAAGGCGGCCGGAGACGCCGCGCAGCAAGCCGCCAACAAGCAAGGGCTCATCCAGCGCGCGGCCGGCCAAACTGGCAAGGCGCTCGACGGGTTAATCGGAAAGACAAGAGGATTCGGCCAGGCACTGGTGACCGGCCTCGGTTTCGGCGCCGGTCTGAACATCACCGGCATCACCTCGTCGCTGGTAGCGATGGGCGACACGTTCGCGAACGTCAACAAGACGCTGGCGTTCTCCACGGGCGCCACTGGCCAGCAGCTCGAAGAGTTGAACAAGTCGGTACGCAACATCGGGAAGGACTCCCCCAAGTCACTAACCGACATCGCCGACGCGATGGCCTCGGTTGCCCGGTCAACCCAGCTGACCGGAAAGCCGTTGGAGGACATCACAAAGCGAATCATCAAGCTCAACACCGTAGGCCAGCCCGCCGATATTCAAAGCCTCACGCAGGCTATGCGCGCGTTCGGTGTTCCCGCCGATCAGATGGCCGCACAGATGGACAACCTGTTCAAGGTGTCCCGCGCAACCGGCCTCGGCATGGACCAGCTCGCCGACACTGCCTTTAAAGGTGCTGTGCAGTTCAAGGGATTTGGGTTCGATCTCGGCGAGACCGCCGCCCTCTTGGGGACCATGCAAAAGGCTGGTATCAACAGCGAGAAGATCACCGTCGGCCTGACCTCGGCAATGAAGAACCTCGCCAAGGGTGGGGGTGACATCAAGGAGAAGTTCTCAGGCGCGGTTTCCGAGATTCAGGCAATGATCAAGGCCGGTAATGAATCTGGCGCAATCACCCTGGCAACAAAGGTCTTTGGAGGCAAGGCATACGGCCCGTTCTTGGACGCTATCAAGGCGGGCAAGCTCAACCTTAATGAGCTGAATACCAGCCTCGGTGACCAGCAAAAGGGCATTCTCGATGCCGGGGGCGCGGTCGTCGGGATGGCCGGTGCCTGGCAGATGTTCAAGAACAACGTGATGATCCTGCTGGAGCCCATCGTTACCCGCGTGTTCGGCGTGATGCAGACCGGCATTCTGTGGTTCCGGGGGGAGGGCGTCAAGCACATCCGCGAGTTCGGCGGTGTCCTCAAGTCGATTTGGAGCAGCCAAGGCGTTCAGGACTTTGTCGGCAAGGTGGTCTCCCTATTCGACGAGTGGTGGCCCAAGATCACCGCGACCGCCAAGGGGGTCGGCACGGCCATCATGGACATAGGCAAGATCGCCGGACCGATTCTCGTTGCTGCACTTGGCACCCTGGTCAGCTCGATCCAGAATGTGATCAGCGTCGGCGCGGGCATCATCAATTTCTTCCGCGAAAACAAGGAGATCGCCGCCGCCTTGGGTGTGGTGCTGGCGATTACCGTTGGTCCGGCGCTGGTCTCGGCCGCCGCTGGATTCGCCGTCGCCACAGTGCGCATGGTCGCGTTCAACCTGGCCACGAACGCCATCAAGATCGCCACGACAGCATGGGCCGCTGCACAGTGGCTACTCAATGCCGCATTGACGGCCAACCCCATCGGGCTCATCGTCGCCGGAGTCGCCGCCCTGGCAGCCGGATTGATCTACGCATACAAGCATTCCGAGACCTTCCGCAGGATCGTCGATGCCGCATGGAAGGGCATAAAGGTCGCGGCCGAGGCCGTCGTGAACTGGTTCGTCAACACCGCTTGGCCTTTCCTGCAACAGGTTTGGGAAGGGATCAAGGCCGGTTGGACGGGGCTGGTCGATACCGCCGATGCGGTGTGGACCGGTATACGCGACAAGTTCAACGCGGTGGTCGATTTCTTCTCCAGCCTGCCCTCTGCCATCAAGGAGAAGGCCCTCGGCATGTGGGACGGCATCACAGGCGCGTTCAAGGCGATGGTCAACGGGCTGATCGGCATGTGGAACGGGATGGCCGCGAAGCTGACCTTCACCATTCCGGACATCCCCGGTGTCCCGCGCCGGGGCGAGACCATTCAGCCCATCCCCTCGCTGCCCATGCTGGCCGGTGGCGGCGTCGCTGGCCGCACGCCTGCTGGGCGCCTATGGGGGCCTGGAACCGGCACCAGCGATTCAATCATCGGCGTTGATCCCCGTGGGTACCCCACGGCGCTGGTGTCCACCGATGAGGGCGTGGTCAAGGCCGCCGCGATGCGGGGCAACGGTGCGGCGGTGGTCGCGGCGCTCAATGCCGGTTGGACACCCTCGGCGCAATACCTGCGCGCCATGCTCACCGAGGGCGGGCTCCCCCGCTACGCCAACGGATTGAACCCCGGTGCCGAGTACGTCAAGGGTCTGATCGAGAAGAGCTGGCCGCAGATCACCAACATTGGCGGCTACCGGCCCCCGGACGGCTACAACGAGCACAGCTCAGGCAATGCGCTCGACGTGATGATTCCGGACTGGAACACACCCGAGGGCAAGGCACTCGGCGACCAGGTGGCCGGATGGGTTGCCGCCAACGCCAACACGTTCGGGCTCACTCACTTCATCTGGCGCCAGCGCATCTACAAGGCCGGAGATACCACCGGCCAGCAGATGGAAGACCGCGGATCTCCCACCCAGAACCACATGGACCACGTACACGCATGGTTCCAGAAGGGTGGCGGCGCACTACCCACCGGCAACATCGTGGCAGGGCAGTCCCTTACTGGCGGCTCCACCTCGTTTGGCGGCGCCACGGCCCCGCTATCGGCCGGTGGTGGGATGCCCTCCGGAGCGACCGCCGGGACCGGTCCCAACGGTGAATCCGGTTACTACACCGTCGATACCAAGAAGTTGCGCGACGCCGAGCAGAAGGTCTCCGACGCCGACGAAAAGGTCAAAATCGCCGAGCAGAAGCTCTCCGAGCTCAAGGCCGACGCCAAGGAGTCTCAGCGCACGGCGGCGCAAAACAGCCTCGATAAGGCCAAGCGTGAGGCTCAGGACGCCCGTACTGACTTGGAGGACACCAAGAAGGGCAAGTTCACCGAGTCGAAGCAGCCCAAGGGCAGTGGCGGCGCTGGCGGGGGTGCCGGTGGCGGCGGTGATCTCAGCGGCGCGGGCGGCATCTTCGGGTCCTTCCTCAAGGAGACGTTCGGACTCGATGGCTCATGGCTGCCGGACATCTCGAACTTCGGTCCGCTCAAGATGATGGATTCGTTCATGACGGCGTTCAAGGGGCCGATACAAGGCGCCATCGATGGACAGCTCGGCATTCAACAGCCCGGCTGGACTCCCGGCTCGGACTGGCAGCCCGCATCGGCGGCCCCGGTGTCAGCCGGTGGCACCGCAGCGCCGGGCAAGGGCGATGCCCCCGGCACCGAGGGCGGCCTGAACATCGCCGGGCTGAACCTACCCGGATTCCAAGGCCCACCCGTGGATGCCTCGATCAGCGTCACCGCCAACGGCCCCGGCGCCGACGAGATCGCCACGGCGGTAAGGCGCGCGGCCCCAGATCAACAGACGCGGCTCAACGCTGCCGTCCCGACGGGATTCTGATGGTGCTACCCACCGACACCTCATGGGAGGCGCTACCGGATCGGATGCGCGCCGAACACATCGAGTCCCGGATCATCGACACCAACGGCAACGTCTGGCATCTGTCCGGCCCGAATGCGGGTGTCGAGGGCGCGATGATCAATGGCGCAATCGACGGCCTTGGCGAGATTCCCGGCAAGGGAGTGTGGTCCGAGACAGCCAACAGTGCACCGTATTTCGAGCGGTGGATCGATGGCCGGCATGAAATCGCGTTTCGGGCTCTGCTCATTGATGATCACGCGTTCGGCTGGTACGGCACACGCCGCCGGTTCATGGATGGCATCAAGGTTGATACCCCGTCGTGGTTCACCGTCACCTCGCGGCTACACGGCGAGGTCTGGCTCCCTGTGCTGCGCGATTCGGTGCACACCATCTACGAAGACGACCCGACGCAGGATGACACCAACTACAGCCTGCACGAGCTGGTGCTCGCCGCCTCTGGTGACCCGCGCTGGCGTCGGCCCGATCGGGTCGGTATGTGGAAGTCGACGAACGGCCAGAAGACCGGCTCAATCCGCGTGGTCAACCGCAGTGACGTACCGATCAAGCCGTATTTCATCTGCGAGGCGCCCGGCCGCGTCATGCTCCCCGATGGCCCCTCCGCTGTCATCACCGACCCAGACGCCGAGGACCACAAGGACTTCCCTGGCCTACTCGGACTATTCGGATTGTCCTGGCTGACCCCGCGTGGCCTGCGGCGGCACCGGGAGCCGGAAATGATCATCGACTTCACGCTCTATGAGGACGAGCACACGCTGATCGATACCGACCCATGTAACCGCATCGCGATCAGCGACAAGGACCCGGTAGACAACATTGGATTGCAGTTCATCCGCAATTCCGAGATCGCCTCGCTGATCACCGGCAATGCGGGCGAGCGCGGCCAAACCATCATGGAACGGCTACGCGGCCAGGGATTCTCGGTTCCGATACCGGCACGTTCCGAGGCGTCGTTGCCGGTGTATCACTCGCGGCCGGGTGGGCGCATCTGGTGCGTAGTGCCACAGAGGTTCGACCATGCCACCTAGTGCCATGACCGGCGCAGTGATGGACCGGCTGGAGGGCCAGCGGTACGCGTACATCAACCGGCCCCCACTAGTTCCGCTATTTCGTGTGTGGGACAAGGACATGCGTTTACTCGCCCAGGTCGCGGACCCCGAAGAGGCGGTCTGGGAAGAACTCGACGACAAGGTTGGCGGCGCCGAGGTCACCATCGCCGGGAAACGGTTCTCGTGGCTGCGCAAGCTGATCACCCGAGACATCCCATACGACGAAAACCTCATGCTCACGGTCGACCCTGATGTCACCAACCCGCACGACTTCAAGGCGCGCTGGGGCGGGTGGATCGATGACATTGACGACATCGTGGAGGCTGGCCAACCGACACGAACAGTGCTGAAATGCACCAGCTTTCGTGATCACCCGGCGTATATCTCCGTAGCCAGTAACCCGATCACCCCTCCGGAGGTGCAGGCGCCCAAGATTTTCATGAACGGCGGCCCAACGGCCTGGACCTGTGGCAGTACGGCTTTCATCAACCTATTCCGTATATACACCCTCAACGGGTTTCACCCGATCCCGCGAAACCTGTTCGCGCCCAAGACATGGCTCGAAAACCTGCACATTCTGAACTGGCCCGTGCAGGTCATGCCGATGGTGCCGCTGCTGGACCAGACGCGGTGGTGCGTGCTCTCGTCGCGGTGGAAGTCACTGGAAGAGGCGCAGGCCCCGCTACTCAAGGACGCGGGCGTGACATGCCGGGCATACACGTGGCTGCCCACAGATCCAGCCCCGTACACCATGTTTGGGCCGGAGCTAGCCGAGATATTCCGGCCGACGCGGGCATGCATCATCTTGTCCTACGAGGACAACAGCGGTGTTGGCGGCCCGACAGGAACGCTGATCGACGGCGCCATGAACCTCATCGCAGCAACTCTCGACGACTTCCTGGCATCCACCATCATCCCGCTGGATCAGGACGGCGACGGCATCCCCGATCCGTTCATCCGCAAGCTACTCGGGGTAGCGCCCAAACCGTCGCCGTACACATATCGCGACGCCGAGCATGGAGGTATTCGCAAGTCCACCATGTCAATTCACAAGCGCCGCGCCGTCACCATATTGACCGGAGGCAAGTCCCCGGCGTGGCTGAACCAGGCCATCAGCTTCATGATCCGCTACGGGCTTGCCCAGCTCTCCCAGGTCATCAACTACGGGCTCGGCGCCTACCAGCAATACGGTGTCAATGGCCTTGACAACCTTTATCAGGGCCAGCTCGACGACGTGTTTTTGCCGTTCATGCAGTGGCGCAACCCATTTGCGTCAGCCAAGGCAGGGCCATACGCGCGCAACGAGTTCATGGCGACGGGCTCCGGGGCGGCGTACACCGTCAGCTCCGTGCAGGCGCTAGCCGACGGGGACCACAAGAACCGGGCATACGTCTCATTCAATCAGGACGTTGGCGACGTGGCCCCGTTCGTGCTGGACAAGGACTTTAGCCTCGGAAACCGAGTCAACGTCGAGCGCGCAGAGATTCTCTACACCGAGCAAGTCAAGGGAATACGGCGCACCCTAAAGCGCGGTGAGCCCTGCCGCCCAACGCTTCTCGTGGGAGATGACACCCGAGAAGAGGACGGGCTCTTGCGCGCATTCCGCACCATCGGCGACGTGGCCAACTTCGCCGCAACCATCGCATCCGCAGGAGGCATGTTCTAGTGACCGACTCCCTGGTCTTTCCCGAGTTCCCCTATGACCGCAAGTTCACGCGCGATGAGATCGATGAGATTGCCGACGAGGCGCGCAAGCTGGCCGATGCGATGCGCGACGGCCAGGCCCCGAACGGCGCAACGCTGTGGATTGACGAGGGCATGCTCCAACTCTGGTGCGTGCATGGCGTTTTGGCCGGTGTACGAGTGCATCCAGACCTGGCCTACATCGTGGCCGTCAAACAACCCGACCAGCACGCGGTATTCGAGGATTCGGTCGAGTGGGTGCTACGCGAGGACGCCGCCGATGTCGAGCCCGAACAGGACGAGGCAGAGGCCGAGCGGATCGCTACCGCACTCACGCAACGACTTCCCGACGAGGTGCGCCGTCTGGTGGCGCAGAAGATGACCGACGCATTCAACGAGGCAAACAAGGAGGACAGCCGTGGTTGACGTATTGCCCAGTGCCCCAACGTGGCTAGGTGATCATCGAGCCCTGTTGCGGTTCTACGCCTACCAGCGCAAGCCCGGAGACCCGCCACTGACTATTGGCACCTTCACGCTCGATTCCGAGGATGCCGTGGTGGTGCTCAACGCGCTCAAGGGCGAGAAGGGTGAGCCTGGTACCCCGTCGCCGATCATCCGGCCGCAGTGGGGCCACGGCTACAGCAATGTCGCGGCACTGCACGCCGGGGAGAATGCCCTGACGATTCTCGACGCGGGCCGCGCCTGGTACATCGACGGCACCTGGAACATCTGGACCGGCAGCGCGTGGCGCCAGGAGCAAGGCAGCCTCGACGGCCCGCCCGGACCGACGCCGGATCTATCGATGTCGGCCGAGATCGTGCCCCAGCCCGTCTCCGGTCCGTACGGCGAGATCGTGGTGGACCGCAGCGGCACCGATGAGGATCCGCATTTTCACCTCAAGATCCCCGGCATTCCCGGCCCGCAGGGCGACAACTCGACGATCCGGGGCAGCCTGGACTACGACAACAGCGCCGACCCGCTCGACGGTCAGGGCATCGTGTTCGACCTGGCGAGCGGAAAGTACAAGCCCGGCGACCTCTCCCCCTACGCCGCCGAGCTGTACACGATCCCACAGGGCGCGTTCCAGAACGGCAGCTTCTCTACGGGCGAGCAGATCATTGGCCAGCTCACCATCGAAGCGCGTTCGACGGCCTGGTACCCGGACGTGATGGGTCACGTGCGCTGGCGTCGCGCGCTGCTATCCACCGCGCAGGTTCAGATCGAGGTACGCATCGAGTTCGAGAACAGCACGCCGTCTGTACCGGGAAACGCACCGATCTGCGCCCTGGGGCCATTTGACCCCTCCACGCTGGACACCACGACCGTCTCGCACATCGCGCCGCACTTCTCCCACGAGGGCGATCCCATGCGCGCGGTCTCGCCTACGTCGGCAGTTGGCCGGATACCCGCGAACCAGCCGGTGAACGTCTACGTAATCGCTCGCCGCATCGGCGGTAACGGTTCGTACATCGTCGACGCCGAATGGTCCCAGCTGGCCCTGCGCGCTTACCCCGTGAGCTGACATGCCAAGAGTGGTCGATCGGCGCCCGCGCCGCGTCGCTGACAAGGACCCCCTTGCCGGGCTGCTCGGCTATGACCTCACCGAGGCCGCCGGGTATGCCGGTCAGGGCATCCGCGATTTCATGTTGCAGATCCGCGACACGTGGGCGCAGTGGCTCAAGGACGCCACCGGGATCGACCTCACGGCGGCGACCGAGTTCTTCGATTGGTTTATCGACCAGCTGATCTCACGGTCCGAGCTGGACCTGTCGAGCCCGCAGGCGCTCGTCGCTAGCTTGGGCGATCTGCTAAAGAACGGCGCCGAGCAGCTGTTTAACGGGATCATCTCTATCTCCCGGATCGGCGACGTGATCCAAGACCTGATCAACGGCGCGGGCGAGTTCCTGAACGTCGACAGCGTGGACGCAAACCCGTTCTGGTCCTGGGACTCGGTTATGCCCGGCTGGCTCTCTGGTGGCTCAATCAGGGCCGCCGCCAATGGCACCGAGCAGGTGTTGCGCAAGGACAACCCGTTCGACGTGTTCGAAGGCCAAGTGCTGAACCTGCGCGCTGGAACGCGCTGGACCGGGCTCACCGCAACGGCCGGCTCAAATCCGATCAAGGTCGGCTGGACGCCGTACGACGCCAATGGCAATCCGATGGCCGACGTGATCAAGGGCGTGTTGCAGCCATCGACCACCGACGCCGCGGATTGGCAACCGATCCCCACCGACGAGTGGATTGTCCCGGCTGGTGTCGCCAAGGTGACTCCGCTGGTCATTCTCGACACTGGCGCGACCGCAGGCACGGTGTGGATTTCCAACGTGCGGCCATGGGCCTCGAACCTACTGCCCACCCACCTCGTTGATGGACTCGAAGCAGCGCTGACCGACTTCACCAACCGCATCAAGGGCCTGTTCGACACCATCGGCGGCGCGGTCGACGCCACCATCGACGACATCGAGGCACGCCTTGCCGCCATCGGTGCCGACGGCAAGATCGACGCCGCCGAACTGTGGAACATCGCCAACATCCCCGCCATAGCCATTGGCAAGATCTCGGGCCTTGCCGCGCAGCTGGCCGACTTCGCGCTCAAGAGCGCGATACAGACCTTCATGGACACCGTGGGCGGCACCGTCGGGGCGTCCATGACGGACATTTTCAACCGGCTGTCCAAGCTCAGCTCTACCGGTCAAATCAACGGGGCTACGGGTATCGCTGGTGCGATCTCCGAGGCGCAGACCGGTGTCACTGCGGTGCGGGACGCGTTCGTGAACGGCATGGTCGGCCTATTAGGCGGCGGGGGCTCCGGGTTCAGCAATACCGACGCGCAAAATCAGACGACGCAGCTTGCGGTGCTCGCCCAACAAGCGGCAGCAGCCGCCGCAGCCATTCAGGCGCAGTACCAACGCAACCAGGTGGCCGCGCCCTCGGGACTGATGACCTATATCACCACCTTCGGTGGCTCCGATGGGTCTGCGCTGCCTGCCGAGTTCACCGGCACGGATCTGAAAATCCGTACAGCCAACGGCTATTGCGGTATCGACGCATCTAAGGCCGATGGCACCTACTACGTCACCTGCAACAAGCAGACGACGACCGACGACGTTCAGACCACGGTTGTCATCGGTGACGCGGGCGGCCTGAATTCCATTGCTACATACACCCTTTTCAGCTCCGATAGCACCGACTCAACCGGTGCGTACCTGGCGGTAAACGGCAACACCGTGCAGGTCGGCAAGTACACCCGCTCGGGTGCCACATTCACGTTCGCGGCGCCGTTCATGTCCTGGTCCGGGCCGATCGGGCAGGGCATCGCGGTGACAACGTACCGCAAAACCAACAACTGGGTGCTCGACGTGGGCGGCGATGTCAAGGCCACCGCAACGAACAGCACAGTGACAACCGGGGCGTCCAACCGCTACGGCGGCGGCATCGTGATGATGCGCAAAACCTCAAGCGGCGGATGGTTTTCGGGTAGCTACCAGTATGACTCGATGCGGCTGGCGTCGGTGTTCCTGGGCGACTTTTACGCCAAGGCCACTAACTACACGGGCGCCCGGCTCACGCGCGCCGTCGGCGCGGCCAACACTGCTGGCCCCACGCATCCATACTCGTTGGCGGGCAACGCCTCTACCACGGTGACCGGCGCCTGGGGCGCGGGAGCCTTCGGCGTCATCGGCTTCAACTCCGATGACGTGACACCAAATACGGCCAACGGCACCATCACCGTCAACACCTCCGGGCTCTACTACGTCGAACACCGTGACCCCGCCTGGACATGGACGGCGGGAACGGCCATCGAACCCTCCGCGTCGGCACTCGATGTTGTGGTCAACACCGTCAATCACATCACCCTGGAAGGTGATTACAAGCTGCTCGACGGCACGGCGAACACCGACACGGGTAGTTGGGGGGTGACCGGTCACAGCGCTGTCCCGATACCGGCGTTCGTGCGGCTCAACGCCGGGGATGTTATCCAACTGGGCTACACGGTGACCCTGAAAAACACCGGCGGTTCGTCAAGATCCGGCAATGCCGTATTCACCCTGACTGGAACCACATTGGGTCTTCTCGGCATTTACAAGATGGGCTAGCCGATGCCCTGGTCTCCCAACCCGACCGTCCCACCGAGGCGTCCGGGCGGCAAGTGGACCCCGAATCCTGTTGTGCCGCCCCAAAGCAGTGGCGGCAAGTGGAACTGGATACCGCGTCTGCGTGCCACCGACACCAGCATCGCCGAGGACTCAGCAAGCCTCCTGGCGCACCTGACGGCGACCGGCAACAGCATCGGCGAGGACCGCGCCGAACTTCTCGCGCACCTGTCCGGCCAAGACGACGGCCTCGGTTCCGGCCAGGCGGTACTACTGGCGCACCTGACCGGCACGGACACCGGTATTGCAGACGGCTCGGGCACGGCGTTCCTGAAGTACTTCCTATCAGGCGCCGACGACGCAATCGGTTACGACTCAGCGGCATTGCTCGCACACCTCACTGGCCGCGACGACGGGCTCGGTTCCAGCCTCGCTGCACTGCTTGTCCACCTCACCGGCCGCGACGATGCGATCGGTTACGACAGCGGCACTGTCGCCCGCTCACCGGTTGCGCCGGTACGTACGGACATCACCGCGACCGGCGCCTACAACTACCCCGTCCCCGAATGGTCATTGATCATCGACTACGCGCTCTGGGGCGGCGCCGCATCCGGACAGACCGGCAACGGCGCCATCAACACCGCAGGCAAGGGCGGCAAGGCCGGTCAGCTCATCACCGGCACCCTGATACGCGGCGTCGATATTCCGTGGAGCCTGGCCAATATCACGGGCACCGTCGGGACCGGTGGTGCGCAGCCCGCCAACAGCGACGGCGCCGGACCCACCGCAGGTATCAGCACAACCGCCGTGATCAACGGCAACACGGTCACCGCAGCCGGAGGCACGGGACAAGCCTCTGGGCAGAACGGTGAAACAGCCTCCAGCGCAACCATTGACGGGACCAACTACACGGGCGGCGCTGGCGGCACCGGAAACGGCGGCACGGGAACCGCACCGGGCGGCGCTGGCGCGGGCGGCAACGGCGGCATCTTCGGCTCCCGCACACGCGGCGGTCCGGGCGGTAACGGCAAAGCCTCATTCAGGGCACGTCAATCCTAAAGAAAGGCAACAACTATGGCAGCAACAGCGGCTGAAAACCGCGCCGGGTGCGACTTCGTTACCGGCCGAGGCAACAAGATCACCGCGCACGAATCGGACCCCGGAACAACCGGCGCCGGATTGATCGCCACCACCCCCGCCTCGGGAACCACCACGTGGCCATCGGCGACGGACGGCGCAGGCGGCGATACCGGCTACGGCGTCTCGCAAGGCTCCCCCGTAACGCTGCAAGGCCCGGCCGGTAAAACCGTTGGATGGTATGGGGTTTGGAACGGGTCGACGTTCCTACGCGGCCACGCCCTTGATCAGTCGATAGTCATCGGTTCCAACCCCGTGAATTTCGACATCACCCCGAAAGCCCGATTCAAGGGTGGCCAGTAATGCGCCAGCTGCTCCCGGTGCTTGCCCTGTGCCTCACCCTCAGCGCCGCCGCGTTCCGGCTCGGGTGGTGGGCATCCGACCAACTCTCGTCCTACGCACAAGAAATAGACCCACGAATCGAAAGGAAGTACACACGATGAGCTTTCGCACTGTGAACGGCAACACCCATACCGAGGACGGCTGGCGGTGCTGCAACCGCGACGAATGCGACATCGCCCGCATCCCCGAGTTGTATCTCGTCGACACCGCACCACTACGCAAGGGCGCACCGCTGATAATCCTCGGCGCGTGGCTGTTCTGGTATGACCGCAACGTGGAGGAGATCACCTCGCCAGTGTGGGGCTGGTCGGCAACCAACGACGTACTGGGTACGCCGGGGCGCAACGACGGATCTAATCACCTGTCGGCCACCGCTGTTGACGTGATGGCGCCCAAGTATCCCTGGCAGCGGTACACGATGGACGCCGCGACTCAGGCCAAGGTCCGCAAGGGCCTGGCACTATTCGAGGGGGCCGTATTCTGGGGACGCGACTGGTCCCGCCCCGACGAAATGCACTACCAGCTGGCGTGGCCCGAGGGCGACAAGCGCAACGACGCATTCGCCGCCAAGCTGCGCGCCGGGTACCTCGGCATCTACGGGCAGGCGCAGCCATCGACACCCGTGGAAAAGCGCTTTCCGCAGGATCTCTCGGACCGTGAGTTGCTCGAATACATCGCCGCTCAGCTCGGCCCCGGAGACCCCACGTGGGCGTCCAAGGGAATGACGTTGCGCGACAAGGTGTGGTCCAAGTGATCCGCATCGGTGATCGAAATGCCGCCGTGCGCCAATGGCGCGGCGTGATGAATGACCGATTCGGAGGGCTCTACACCCGGCTACTCGGCGCTCTGCCAAGAGACACCGACGAGTTCGGTCCGCGCGCCGCCTCATGGGCAAGTGAGTACCAGCGCCGCACCGGCCAGGTACCCACGGGCGAGGTTTCCGACGATGATCTACGCGCGTTGGGTATTGCGCCCCCGGCCCCGCCCGCCAACCGGCACCTCGGCCTGATGTTCCGGGGTACCGGGGGCATCATCGGCCTGGATTACGTGAGCCGGGTCATGCAGGCCGTGGCCAACCTGGTCGAGGAGGTGCACCCCGAGTTCGCCGCGACCATGGGTGGTCTGCCGGTCGGCGCCGCTGGCGGCCCCGGTGACATCTCCATGGCCAAGGCCGTCGAGATCGCGGTGGCCGATGCGCAACGCATCTTCCTGGAACGGTTCCGGATCAACCCCAACATCAAGGTCGTCATCGGTGGGTACTCGGCCGGTGCCGTGGCAGCGGCCAAGTTCCGCGCCTGGCTCGCCGAGCACTACCCCAACAACTACCTGTGCTCATTCAGCATCGGTGACCCCACCCGCCCCTACGGTGGCAGCTATTACGGCGGCCCCATTTTGGCCGGCCAAGGCATTTCGTCGTGGCGGTTCGGCGATGTCAAGGACCACCGGCACTGCTGGCTCACCGACCCTGGCGACATGTACGGCAATATCCCGCTCGGGGTCGTCGGCGACATCATGGACGACTGTTTCGACATGGTGACCGCGTTTCAGCTCTCCGACCCGCTCGGGGCCGCTGGCGCGATCCTGCCGAAGATCCCCGAAGTGGCGAGCAAGGCCTTGGGTATCGAGCTCCCGGCCGTGTTCGGCGCGCTCACTGGCGGCCCCACCGGCATTGCGGCGCTGGGTGTTCCGCTCGTCATGGGAGGGCTACAGGGCTTACTCGGCTGGGGGGATGTCAACAAGCTGACCGGTCCGGCCGCCGCAGCACAGGCGGCGGTGATCGCACTGCGATTCGTCACCGCCAATCCCCCCACGGCGCCGCACATTCAGTACGAATTCCGCGAAGTGTGGCCCGGCCAAACCTATCTCGGCCTGGCCATCCAGCACGTCCGCGATTGGGCGACCCGCGCCCCTATCGCAGCAGCGTAACCAACACCCCTGGAAAGGATCTCGCAATGCCCGGTGACAACACAAGGTTGGCGATTCACGCCGCCAGCCTTCTCATATTCATTATCTCCGTGGTCGCACTAGTCGCCCTTGGCCAGCTCGGAGGGACCGAGGGCCTTACCTGGATCGTGACCGGCACCGGTCTCATCACGGCCGGTCTATCCACGACCAAGCTCATTCAGGACCGGCGCACACCGCCGACGAATGGCGAATAGGTGGGCGACATGTCCGTGCTGCTCAATAGTCCGGACGACTACCTGTGGGCGATCCTGCTCGGCGGGGTGCTGATTCTTGTGTTCACCGGCCGCCTGGTCCCCAAGACGACCGTGGACAAGATGATGGCGACCAAGGACCAGCAGATTGCACTACTGACCAAGGCTCACGAGAACGACAAGGCCGCCATCACACGGCTGGCCGAGTCGAGCCGGTTGGGCGTGGCGGTCGCCGAGGCTATTGGTCAGGGGCCGTCGTGAAGTGGCTACGACGCTGGGGACGCGAGGAAGATCCCGGCATCGAGAAGGCGCGCGCCATCCATCACGAATCTCGGACCGACCTCGCCCACGCCGAGGCGCTGGCGGCCCGCGCCGACGAACTACTCGACCGAAACCATTTCGCCGAGGCCATCGAGCGCACCATGAGAAAGAGGTATGCGACGTGAGAGCGTGTCTCGCGCACATCAGTTGTGTTGGACTAGTGGCATTCCTGCCCGTTCTATGCGGGGTCGCGGCCAACCGGGTCGCCGACGTGCTGCTCATCGTGGCAGCCCTGGCATCTTGGGCGTTTACGCTGCTCTATCTACTCCGGTCGCCCTGGTGGGTTCGGCCGGTTGGACGCAATCTCGTATCCCTCGGAATGTCGCTGTCACTTGTGCTGTCCCAGAACGCATTATCGACCTGGTGGGGTGACGACTACCCATTGCGATCCGAGGTGCGCGCCCTGCTCTATGCCGCACTGACCGTCACGCTTGTACGCCTGGGCGTCACGATTGTGCGGTACCAACGACGCTGACCGCATCCGAAAACCAAAGCGCCCCTGCCAATAACGGCAGGGGCGCTTTTTCGGTGCCTCAAAGAAGGTCAGAAAATGGGGCTCGTTTGTCCTCTTGGTCAATCATGCGCAGATAGTCAATAGCGCTGCGTCCGTTGTTGGCTGGCCTGAATGGGTCGGCGCCTCGGTCCCGAAGTAGTTGCAATGTCTTCGGGTCCATCCAAGTCGCGCTGACTGCACATCTCAGCGGCGTTTCCCCCTTGTTATTCACCGCGTCGATCTCCGCTCCCGCATCGAGAAGCTGACGCACCACCTCGGCGCTGTCATGTGTCGCGGCGAAATGCAAAGGGGTCCAACCCTCGTCATCCTTGGCGTTGACGTCGGCGCCGCTGTCGATCAGATGACGCACGTTGGCGAGTTTGAATTCCACACTCTGCTCATGCAATTCAGCCTTTCGCGCTGGGTCTTCCTCTTGCCAGGCAGAGCCCATCTGCTCGCGCGGCCCGTCGATGGCGGCATAGTGCAGGGGGGTACGGCCCGCGCGGTCTCGCTGGTGTACGTCAGTCATCTTACTTTCCTCGCGGTAGTTCCCAGTAGTGGCCGGAATTGCCTGGGCCATCTTCGATTTGATACAAGCGCGGGTTGTTCATTTCATCGAGCCATTTCTGGCGGGTCCACCCTTCACGGGCCGCGATTTCCTGCCATCGCCACAGTTCCTCGCCGCGAACATGGCCGTAGTGCCAGATCGGGTTAACCGGGTATCTGATGCCGTTGGAATCGATAAAGTACTTGCCGTCAGGTGTTTTCGGCAGCGCGAGAATATCGGCGTCATAGCTTTTGCTCACGGGCACCAGCACCGTGTCGTCGGTAGCGCTGACGTAGTACTTCCCACCACCAGCCGTGTCCGCTGCGGCTTGCACGTCGCGTTTGGTTCCCACCCGCAGCTCTGGGCGGCTGTACAGCTCCTTGGCGGTGAGCCCCGGAACCACGCCCGCGCCCTCGGCCAAGAACAGCGACGCGCGCGCTTCCATGAGCGGACCGAGCGACTGGACCGATCGCATGAGGTTTGCAGCGGCAGCCACGTTCGGAAGCGCGCAAGCAGACGCGCCAATCCGAAACTCGTTGAGTATCGCCGCGATGCGCGCGCCTGTAGCGACCAGCCGCTCGGTGTCCACCAGCTTGGAGACGACCTCGCTACCACCGGCCGTCAGTGGGATCAGGATCGCGGCGGCGCCTTCGGTGACCGCGACTGTCGCGGCCAGTAGCACCATTTCGTTGGTGACGCGGTTGTGGACTTCCTCAATCCGGGTCGCGAGATCCGCGCACGTCTTCCCGATTGCGGCCCACTCGGTTTGCAGCACCTTAACTGAGTCATGGGCCAAGGTCATCGACGAGACGGCGGCCGGTATCTCTGGCGAGCGCTGGTGGCTGACATCGGTGATGGGGTTGGCGCCGTCGAGCGGAAAGAACGCCCGCCGAATCTCGCCTTCGATGTTCTCGGAGTTGGTGATCCATCGACCCGCCGCCTGGCGCAGCTTCTCCGGATCGCCGTTGGGCCACATGGCGCCTTGCACGTATCCCTCAATCGATGCCCACCAACTCGGGGGCGGCGTGCCGCCGAGAGCCGATGGCAGCGACGGCGTGGCGACTGCTGGCGTCACGGGCGGCGCGGCGGCGGGGACGGTCTGACCGTTCGGCGCCGAGGCGCTGTCGGCGGCCTCATGGTTCGCCGCTGTCGCAAAGAGAAGATCGGCGCAGGTGTTGAGCGCGTTGACGGTGTACGAACCGCCCTCCATGGCGTCCTTGGCAGCCGGGTCGTACTTCTCGCAAAAGTCCTTGGCGGCGTTGTCGTTGCCCGCCATTCCCGATAGACCGCCCAGGGTGTTCGCAAGCCCGCTGACGCCCATATTGATCTCGGTAGCGAGCTGGCGATACTTCGCGGCGGCACGTTTGATCGCGGCCGGATCGACATCCTGAGTCACGGCCACATCCGCTGGTTGTGCTCGCCGACGCCGCGATAGTTCCGCAGAGCCTTGTCGGCGGCCTCCTCGAGTTTTTCCTCGGCCTTGCGCATCTCACCAACCCCGTCCATCCACTGTTGGTGAAACGCCAGGTTCGCTGCCGCGTCCGCGCCGGACCAGTCGACGTGCAGATCGTTGATACGCCGGTCGACCTCGGCCGCGCGGCGCTCGGCCGCGCGGTCGAACGCCGCCAACTGGTCGATGAACGCCTGCAATGCGTCAAGGTCTACGCGGTACGGGATCGCGTCGTCGTTGTGCACCGCTACGCCCCCGCGATGTTCGACGCCGAGGTGGCCTCGGATTCAGTGAACGCGTACCCGTGCTGCGCCAGCGTCACCGAGGCCGAATCAAGCGCCGCGATGGTTTTCCGGGCACCCTCGCGCCATTCGTCGAATTCGGGGCCGTACGCCCGCGACGCAACCCCGTCCCACGTGCCCGACAGGTCTTCCCACCGATGCACCAGCTGATCAAGCTCACGCTGCAAATCGCGTGCCGATTCCGCGGCAAGGCCAGAGGCGGCGTGGAGCTGCGCAGGATCAACATTCAATGGTGCCGACATCGAGCCCCCTGCCCCTGTAGTTAACGACTACGGGGCACAGTACCAACACTCGCTACGACGGGCATAGATGCGATTTGGCCGCCGCCGCCATCGCCAGCAGGTTCGCCCGAGTCGCGTTCGGGTAGTTCGAGTGACTGGCCACCTGCTCGGGGGTCTCACCGTTGCGCAGGTCGTTACACATGCCATTGCCGGCCGAAATCAGAAATGGCCGGGACTGCCACATGACCTGGAACCCCTGGCCAGAGAGTGCATCGAGGTACGAATCCTCGTCGGCCCGCGCCGGGCTGCTAAGCATCACACTGGCGACCGCAACTGCCGCCACGGTCGCGGCCACCTTCGCACTCTTCATGCGCCGGAGATTACAGGCCAGCGGCGCTACCGGGTGGAGATCACGCAGGTAGATCATCCAGTCGACGGAATGAATCGACCATCCGGGCAATCCTCTGCGGGTTGACGGCGGTGTAGATAGCGGTTGTCTGCGGGTTCGTGTGCCCGAGGAACTCCTGAACCACCCGCAAATCCTCGTGCTCGATACCCGAGGATCCAGCCCAGTGACGCAGCGAGTGGAACGTCGAGCGCGTACCCGACTTGTGGAGCCAATCATTCGACAACTGCGAGATCTGCTGGGGTGTGACCGGCCCGGTCCCCCGCTCACGCCGGAAGCACAGCCCCTCGGGAGCAAGGGCCGGTTCGATGATCTGCCAGGCCCATTCGGGAAGTGCCGTAACCCGCTGGTACTCGCCCTTGGTGCGCGTGAGCCGGATGAACACGCCGCCCTCGGGTCGCTTCTCGAAGCAATCGCGCTCGAGGTAGGCCACCTCCTTCGCGCGCATCCCGGCGTAGGCGGCAAGGATCAACCAGGCGCGCATGCGCGGCGTCGGCGCGGTGCGTATAGCCCGCTCCATCGCGTCGAACACGATTGGCCTCGGCAAATTGCGCTTCTTGCGCGGAGTCACCAACAGCGCAGCCGGATTGTCCGTACGTATACCCCGCTGATGTAGGTACACGTAATATGGTCGAACAACGGCAGTCTTGTATCTGAGCTGCGCTAGTGGCAAACTGTCCTGCCAAGACTCAAGTTCTTCTTGTGTGGCGTCAATAGGATCACGTCGAAGAAAATCCGCAACATACTGCATATGCATGCGACGAACACGCACAGTTCGCTCAGCACGGCCAGCACGTATCATCCAACGGCAATGTTCGTCGAGGTAGGACACGTTGTACCCGTAGTACCCCCCGGACATCTGACTCAACCCGGTACCCCCACCCCAACCCTTTTCTGTATCCCCGCTGTGAGAAGACACTAGATACAAAGGTGAGCTAACGGAATGGTTGCGCATTGCCATTTGGACACTTTCCAGCTAATTATCGATAACGGTCAGCGATTTGCTACGACAATTCAACTGACAGGCGATGAGAATGTCGGGCTCTTTTTACCGCTCAGCGAGGAATGCGACGAGCCGGTCGGCCTTGCCGATGCCGTCGAAGTGTCGAGGCTCGCGCGCTGCCGTCAGGCCGTCGGCCCACAGGATGATGCCGTTTGCGTACGCGACGTGGACGAACGACGCGGTGCCGGGTCGGCGGTAGCTGTAGAGCCCCACATCGTCAACGCCGCCACCATTTGAGATCCAGCCATGCTCGTGAGCTGCGCGTTCGATGCGCTGCTGACCGGTCAGATTCAACCCCGCAGTCATGCAACGGGTTTCAGGGGCGCTCATGCAGCGTCGGCGAGTCGGACAGGGAATTCGACTACGCGCGCGACCCGCTTATTGAAGCAACTCGATCTCACTGACGCTGCAGCCGTCCTGATCTCCTAGGGGAGGCGGGCGACGAGCTCCTCGACCGAGACGCGCGGGCCGGTGAAGAAGGGTGTCTCCTCTCGGACGTGCAACCGCGCCTCGGTGGCACGCAAATCGCGCATCAGGTCGACGATGCGATACAGCTCGGGCGCCTCGAACGCCAGCAACCACTCGTAGTCGCCGAGGGCGAAAGCGGGCACCGTGTTGGCCCGCACATCCTTGTACGCACGCGCGGCGATGCCGTGATCGGCAAGCATCTTGCGCCGCTCCTCATCGGGCAGCAGGTACCAATCGTAGGACCGCACAAAGGGATACACACAGATGTAAGCGCCGGGCTCCTCCCCCGCAAGGAATGCCGGGATGTGGCTCTTGTTGAACTCGGCCGGCCGGTGCAGGGCCGCATTGCTCCACACCGGGGTGCTTGCCCGGCCCAGCGCGGTGGTGCGACGGAAGTCGCTGTACAGCGCCTGCAGCTTCTCGATGGATTCGGCATGCGACCAGATCATGAAGTCGGCATCAGCGCGCAGCCCGGCCACGTCGTAGATGCCGCGCACTACGACACCGTCGTCTTCATGGCGCTTGATCAGGGTGGCCACCTCGTCGGCGGCGGCATCGCGGTCCTCGCCCAGACCCTGGTCGCGCACCTGGAACACCGAGAACATCAGGTAGCGAATGGTGGAGTTGAGGGTGTCGAAATCGAGGCTAGCCATGTCCCCATCGTGCCACGGTGGCTCGCACCGCTTGAGAGGCGGAGGCCACACAAGCCGGCACCCCGATCCCGTCCAGGTACGAGCCTGCCACCGCGATTCCGGGCGGCAACCCGGCACGGATCGCCTCGACCACGTCGGCGTGGCCCGGACCGTACTGCGGCATGGCGTCGATCCACCGGGCCAGCGCCGAATTAATCGGCGTGACAGGCGCACCCAGCACGGTTTCCAGGTCGACAACGGCCCAGTGCCGCAGTTGATCGTCGCTGGTGGCCCGCGCCACGGTGTCACCGAAGCGCCCATAGGACAACCGCACCACCTGGGTGCTCCGCCCGCGTAATCCCCACTTGCTGGTCGAGAACGTTATGGCCTTGGTGTGCAAGGCTTCTCCCGACGCCACCAGCACGCCGGAATTTGCGGGAATCGGGGCATCGCCGGGTAGTGTCAGCGCGACGACCACCGAGGAAGCAACCGGAATGGTCCGCGCCGCCGCCGCCGATTCGGGTGCCACGGCATCCAGAATCCCCGCCGCGCGGGGCGCCGGCACCGCGACGATGACCGCGTCGAAATGGTCAGCCGTGCTGTCGGCTTGATCCCCGCCGGTAACCGCCCAGCCGTCGCCATCACGCGCGACACCGGTGATCGCGAGCTGCCGGTGCTCGGCACGGGCGCGGCGCCAGAGTTCCTCCAGCAGCACCGCGTAACCACCGTCGATGGCGCCGAAGATGCCGGCATCCGAGATGGGCGGCAACGCCTGCCGGGCCGCGGCGAGCAGGCTGCCCGCCCCCTCGTCGAGCGCCCGGGCGATTCCGGGCGCCGCCGTACGCAGACCCGTCGTCGCGGCCGAACCCGCGTACACGCCGCCAAGCAGCGGGTCGACCAGCCGCGCGACCACCTGCGGACCGAACCGCAGCGAGACCAGGTCCGCGACGGTGGGTTCGGCTCCTATGGTCCAATGCATATCGCGCCGCGGCTCGCTCTCAATGCGTGCCACGGTGTCTTCGTCGACAAGTCCGACCACCGACGACGCCGAGGCCGGGATGCCGTTCACGGTCCGCGTGGGCAGCGGATGCAGACTGCCTCCGGCATAGATGAGTGGCCGCGCGCCCGTGGTGTCGAGCCTGCGGTCCGCCAGCCCCAGTTCGTCCAACAGGTCCAGCACCTCGGGGCGGCGGGTGATGAAGGCCTCGGCCCCGAGGTCGATCCGGTGCTCACCGAGGGTGATCGTGCGGAGGATCCCACCCAGCTGCGCGGCGGGGTCGTACACGGTGATGTGCACGTCGTCGCCGAGCGCGCATCGCAACCGGTACGCCGCCGTCAGCCCCGAAATACCGCCCCCCACAATGGCAATGGAGGGAGCGGCCGACGGCATCGCTGAGGTCACAACGAATGCACCAGCGCCACCGCATCGGTGAGTACCGCCGGGTCGGTATCCGGCAGCACCCCGTGCCCCAGATTGAAGATATGCCCGGCAGCACCGTGGGCGACGGCCTGGCGCCCCTCGCCCACGATTCGGCGCACCTCACGCTCCACCACCGGCCACCCGGCCAACAGCACGGCCGGATCGAGGTTGCCCTGCAAGGCTTTTCCGGAGCCAACCCGGCGCGCAGCGACATCCAGTGGAGTGCGCCAGTCCACACCGACCACCGTGGCGCCGGCCTCCCCCATTGCACCCAACAGCTCGGCGGTGCCCACCCCGAAGTGCGTCATGGGCACGCCCGCGTCGGCGAACTCATCGAAAACCCTTGTGCTGTGCGGCAATACCGCAGCCCGGTAGTCTGCCAGCGACAGCGCGCCCGCCCACGAGTCGAAGAGCTGCAGCGCGTCCACACCGGCATCGAGCTGCGCGCGCAGGAACGCGATGGTGATATCGGTCAGCGCGGTCATCAGCGCGTGCCAGGTCTGGGGGTCGCCCTGTAGCAGCGCCTTCGTGCGCTGATGGTGGCGGCTCGGGCCACCCTCGACAAGGTAAGAAGCCAGCGTGAAGGGGGCACCGGCAAAGCCGATCAGCGGAGTGGCGCCCAGCTCGGCAACCAGCAGTCGCACGGCATCGCTGACAGCCTCGACCTGTCCGGGCTCCAGGCGCGGCAGTGCCGCCACATCGGCGGTGGTGCGTACCGGGTTGGCGATCACCGGTCCTACATCGGGAACGATGTCCAGATCGATCCCGGCGGCCTTGAGAGGCACCACGATGTCCGAGAACAAGATGGCGGCGTCAACCTGGTGCCGGCGGATCGGCTGCAGCGTGATCTCGCAAACCAGTTCAGGTTTAAAACAAGCGTCCAGCATGGCGTGGTCGGCGCGTACCGCGCGGTACTCGGGCAGCGAACGCCCGGCCTGCCGCATGAACCACACCGGAGGGCGGCTGGGAACCCTGCCCGCGGCAGCCGCGAGATAGGGAGAAAGCGGCAGCTCACGACGGGTTTTTGCCTCCGTCGCGCGATCTTCGTTCAATCCGGTCATCACTGCCCATGCTGCCACGGCAACCTCGTACGGCGCGCCTTCGGGAGCATGTCGGCCCGGCGCGCTAGCGTTCATTGCTGTGACGTCTGCCGAACCAGCCCCGTTCCGCGCGGCGGTCGACGCGATGAACTCCGTGACCGCGCGTCCGGAGATTGAGCTGGGCACTATTCGTCCCCCGCAGCGGCTGGCTCCGTTCAGCTACGCACTCGGCGCGGAGATCAAGCACCTCGATACCGATCACGTGCCCGAACAATCCGAGGGTGACGCCTTCGGCAGGCTAATCCTGTTGCACGACCCTGATGGTGATGAGGCGTGGAACGGCACCATGCGGCTGGTCGCCTATATCCAGGCCGATCTCGATGCCTCCGAGGCCGTCGATCCGTTGCTGCCGGAAGTTGCGTGGAGCTGGCTCGTGGACGCGTTGAACACGCGCACCGCGGACGTGACGGCGTTGGGCGGAACTGTGACCGCAACCACCTCCGTCCGCTACGGCGATATCGCCGGTCCGGGACGTGCTCACCAGTTGGAGCTGCGGGCGTCCTGGACCGCCACCGGTACCGACATCGGGACCCACGTCGAGGCGTTCTGCGAGGTACTGGAGCATGCGGCTGGCCTGCCACCGGTGGGTGTGACCGATCTGGGGTCGCGCCACCGCGCCTAGGGCCTACGCTGCTGATTCAGATATGGACAACGACTCCGAGCTTCCCGAACCGACTCCGCTGCTTCGCCCCGCCGAAGGGGTGCCGCCACTCACCGCCTCGACGGATGAGATCCGCATGGCCGCAGAACGTTTGGCGTCCGGAACCGGCGCCTTCGCCGTCGACGCCGAGCGTGCCTCCGGATTCCGGTACTCCAACCGGGCCTACCTGATCCAGATCCGCCGACGCGGCGCGGGAACGGTGCTGCTGGACCCGACTAATGTTCCGGACGCCCTGGGACCGATCGTCGAGGTGCTGGGCGCCGACGAATGGATCTTGCACGCCGCCGACCAGGATCTGCCGTGCCTGGCCGAAGTGGAGATGAGACCGCCGTCGCTCTACGACACCGAACTGGCCGGGCGCCTCGCCGGTTTCGAGAAGGTAAACCTGGCGGCGATGGTGCATCGACTGCTTGGCCTGGGCCTTGCCAAGGGACATGGCGCCGCCGACTGGTCCAAACGTCCCCTGCCGGACGACTGGCTCAACTACGCGGCGCTGGACGTCGAGGTGCTCATCGAACTGCGCGAGAAGATCGCCAAAGTTCTCGACGAGCAAGGCAAGACCGAATGGGCCCGGCAGGAGTTCGAATACCTTGCGCACGTGCCTGCCTCGGCCACCCGACGGGACAACTGGCGCCGCACCTCTGGAATCCACAAGGTGCGCAAGCCCGGACAGTTGGCGGCCGTCCGCGAATTATGGCTCAGCCGTGATGAACTGGCGCGCGCACGAGACGTAGCCCCCGGCCGGACGCTACCCGATTCAGCGATCGTCGAAGCGGCGATGGCCGACCCGAAGACACGCAACGAACTGATCGCCCTCCCGGTCTTCGGCGGTCCCCGGCAGAAACAGCAGGCCGATCGTTGGCTCACGGCGCTGGCGAAAGCCCGCGACGCAGCCACCCCTCCGCCGGTCAATGAACCCACCATCGGGCCACCGCCAGTGTCGCGATGGTCCCGACGCAAACCCGAGGCCTACGCGCGCCTGGAGGCCGCACGCACGGTCCTGTCGGCGCTCTCCGAGCAGATCTCGGTACCCGTGGAGAACATTGTCACCCCGGAGATCGTGCGGCGGCTGTGCTGGGACTGGGACGGAAACGGGGACGTCGAGGAGCTACTCGCCAGCCACGGCGCGCGCCCATGGCAACGGGAACTGACGGTGCCGATCCTCACCGAGGCGCTGACCGACTAGCCGGGGCGAACTCGCCGGCCGGCGAAATTGAGTTGCACGGCCGCGCAGGACGCGCTCTGCTGATCTCCATGGCGACCCTTGAACCCATCGATGTGCAACAGTGGCCACGCAGTGAATGGTTCGCGCACTATCTCGACCGCTGCCCCACCTACTACTCGATGACGGTCGATCTGGACGTCACCGACCTCCTCCGGGCAATTCGCGCATCCAGTCGCAAGACATATCCGACACAGATTTGGGCATTGGCGACCGTCGTGAATCGTTATCCGGAATTCCGCATGGCCCTTGACGATCAAGGAAATCCGGGAATCTGGGACACCGTGGACCCGGCGTTCACCGTGTTCAATACCGACCGTGAGACCTTCGCGGGTATCAGCGCCAATTACAGCACCGACTTCGACGAGTTCCACACCGAAGTCGTCGACCTGCTGGCCGAATATCGGCACTCCTCAACACTTTTCCCACAAGGATTGCCCCGGCCCCGGAATGTGTTCGATATCTCCAGCATCCCGTGGACGAGCTTTTCCGGCTTCACGCTGACCATCGCCCCCGGCTGGGAACATCTGTCCCCCATCTTCACCATCGGCAAGTTCCATGAGCAGGACGGCCAAACCATCATGCCGCTGGCGATGCAGATTCACCATGCGGCGGCCGACGGGTACCACAGCGCGCGCCTCGTAGAAGAGCTACGCGAGATCCTCGCCACTCCGGACTGGGTACGGGGTTAGTCCACCTGTTCGGAAACCGGACTGTCGGCGGCTTCGCGGCTCATCGCGGCCACCCAACCGGTGATCTTGCGGGCGATGTGCTGATCGGTCAAACCGAGCTGCTCAAGAACCTGCCCCCGCGACGCGTGGTCCAGGAACTGTTGTGGCACACCGATATCCCGGCTAGGAATGTCTACATCGGCATCCTGCATCGCCGCGGTCACCGCACTGCCGGCACCGCCGTGTACGCCGCTGTCCTCCAGAGTTACCACCAGGCGATGCTGGCGAGCCAGCTCGATCACATGGTCGGGTACGGGTAGCACCCAGCGCGGGTCGACGACGGTCACGCCAATCCCCTGCTTGCCGAGCCTCTCGGCTGTCGCCAACGCCGTCGACGCGAACGAGCCGACCGCCACCAACAACACGTCGGCATGCAATCCACTGAGCGGCCGCGCCAATATGTCGACGCCGTCGCGCCGCTCGACCGCCGGGATATCCTCGCCGACTTCACCTTTCGGGAAGCGCAGCGCGGTCGGTCCGTCATCGATCGCCAGGGCCTCGGTCAGCTCCTCACGCAGCCGCGAGGCATCACGCGGCGCGGCCACCCGCATTCCGGGCACCACGTTCAGGATCGACAGGTCCCACATGCCGTTGTGGCTGGCGCCGTCGCTTCCGGTGATCCCCGCCCGGTCCAGCACGAACGTCACCGGAAGCCGGTGCAGCGCAACATCCATCATCACCTGATCGAAGGCACGGTTCAGGAAGGTGGAGTAAATCGCCACCACCGGGTGCAGGCCGCCCATCGCGAGCCCGGCCGCGGAGGTGACGGCATGCTGCTCGGCGATACCGACGTCGAAAAGCCGATCGGGGAAACGCTCACCGAACTTGCTGAGCCCGGTCGGACCCGGCATGGCCGCGGTGATCGCCACGATATTGCGGTGCTCACTGGCCACATCGATCAAGGAATCGGAGAACACTGACGTCCAGCCCGGAGCCGAAACATTGATGGAGCGGCCGGTTTTCGGGTCGATGATGCCGGTGGAATGCATCTGCTCGGCCTCGTCGTCCTCGGCAGGCGCGTACCCCATGCCCTTGCGGGTAATGACGTGCACGATGACCGGGCCGCCATAGCCGCGGGCGCGGCGCAACGCATCCTCGACCGCATGCTCGTCGTGACCATCAACGGGCCCAACGTATTTGATCCCCAGATCGGTGAACATCACCTGCGGAGATACCGCGTCCTTGACCCCCACCTTGAGGCTGTGCATCAACGCGTACGCCAGCGGTCCCACCACCGGCATGCCGCGCAGCAGCTTCCTGCTCTCGTCAAGCACCTTCTCGTAGGTGGGGGTGAGCCGCAGCCCGGCCAGATGGGAGGCGAGCCCACCGATGGTCGGCGCGTAGCTTCGCCCGTTGTCGTTGACGACGATGATGATGCGCCGATCGGCGGCGGCGATGTTGTTCAGAGCCTCCCAGCACATGCCGCCGGTGAGCGCGCCATCGCCGACCACCGCGACGACGTGGCGGCGGCGTTGCCCGGTCAGCTCGAATGCCTTCGCGAGTCCATCCGCGTAAGAAAGCGCCGTCGACGCGTGACTGGATTCCACCCAATCGTGTTCGCTCTCGGCCCGGCACGGGTACCCGGACAGGCCGTCCTTCTGACGCAACGTGTCGAAGTCTCCGGAACGTCCGGTCAGGATCTTGTGCACATACGCCTGATGCCCGGTGTCGAAGATGATCGGGTCATACGGGGACTCGAACACGCGATGGAGGGCCAGCGTCAACTCGACGACACCCAGGTTGGGCCCCAGGTGGCCGCCGGTCGCGGCGACCTTATGGATCAGGAACTCGCGAATCTCGTCGGCGAGCAAGTCCAGCTCTCGCTTCGAGAGACCCTGCAGGTCACCCGGCCCTCTGATGTCGTCAAGCATCAGGTCAGTCTACGCAGCGATTCAGATTCGGTCGCTTGGAGCGGAGCCAAAAACATCAGGCACTCCATCGTGGTCGGCATCGAGGGTCTCCTTGGCCTCGATGCGCCGATATGTCCGGTTGCGCAGCCTCAACACGACCGAAGCCACGGCCGCCGATGTCAGCGATCCGGCGAGCACACCGACCTTGACGTGCTCGGCGGCCGACCCGGCACCGAACGCCAATTCGCCGATGAGCAGCGACACCGTGAAGCCGATCCCGGCGAGCAGCGCCACGCCGACGATATCCAGCCAGCTCAGATCGTCATCGAGACTGGCCCGCGTGAACCGCGCCAACAGATACGTCGTCAGGAAAATCCCTATCGGCTTGCCCACCAGCAGGCCCAGGACCACACCCAATGCCACCGGATCCAGCAGCGCCTGCCAGAGCCCGGAGAACCCGCCGAGGGTGACACCCGCCGCGAAGAACGCGAATACAGGCACCGCGACACCCGCAGACAACGGTCGCAGCCGGTGTTCGAATCGCTCGGCCATACCGTGCACATCGGTACGTCCGTCCCTCCTCAATACCGGGACGGTGAATCCGAGCAGCACGCCCGCCACGGTGGCGTGCACACCCGAGGCGTGCACCAGCGCCCACGCGGACAGTGCCAGCGGCAGCAGCAGCCACCATTCCCGGCGGCGACGCTGCACCGCCAGCGCGAACAGCGCGAGGGGAACGAGCGCGAGGCCCAACGGCCCCCAATGCAGCTCATCGGTATAGAAGACCGCGATCACGATGACAGCGAGCAGATCGTCCACCACCGCCAGCGTCAGCAGAAAGGTGCGCAGCGCGGATGGCAGATGCGTTGAAATCACGGCGAGCACGGCGAGCGCGAAGGCGATATCGGTGGCGGTGGGGATCGCCCAGCCACGCATCGCTTCGCCGCCACCGGAGGCGTTCACCGCCAGATAGATGGCGGCCGGAACCAGCATGCCGCCGATCGCAGCGACAATCGGCAACGCGGCGCGACCCGGGTCCCGCAGATCCCCCGCCACGAATTCGCGCTTGAGTTCCACACCGACAACGAAGAAGAAGATCGCGAGCAGCCCATCGGTCGCCCAGCCCGCGAGAGTCAGGTTCAGGTGCAGCCGCTCCGGACCGACGGTGATGGCACCCAGCCGGTAGTACCACGAGCTCCAGGGAGAGTTCGCCCAGAGCAACGCGGTCAGCGCCGCCAACACCAGCAGCACGCCGCCGACGGTTTCTTTGCGCAAAATCCCAGCGACGCGCGACGACTCCGCCCACGTTCCGCGGGTAAAGACGCGTTGACTCAGGCGCATGGGTCGGTGTCCGTTCTGCTGGCAGGGCAAAGTACCGCCGACCAGACTTCCCGGCACACCCGAGGAGTTACTTTATAAGATCTTTACGCCGGGCGCCGTCTCATCGGGTGAGCAGCGCGAAGCTCTCGATGTGATGGGTCAGCGGGAACGCGTCAAACAGCCGCAGCTCACGCACCCGATACCCGCGCTCCAGGTACAAGCCCACATCGCGCGCGAATGCCGCTGCTTCACAACCGATATGGATAACTCTCGGCACGCCGGCATCGGCGATTCGCCCGATGACCTCGCGTCCGGCACCCGCTCGGGGCGGGTCCAGCACCGCGACATCGGCCTTCCCCAGATCGCGCATGGCGTTCCGCACCGAACCGCAGATCATGGTGACCTGACGCAGATCTCCCAATGCACTCTTGGCACTACGGAACGCCGGACGTGAGGTGTCGACACTGACAACACGTCCCGTGCGTCCCACCGCCTCCCCCAGCAC